>NZ_JBRIIQ010000171.1:0-4682 GCF_052976905.1 Glaciimonas sp. GG7
TGCATCAACAGACCGGGACCGGCATTGACTTCGACGATGGCACCGCGTTGTTTGTCGAGCGGTTGCGAGATATCTTCGGCGACCAGATCAACCCCGGCAATATCGAGGCCGATAATGCGCGCTGCCAGTGCGGCTGCGGCGACAACGTCAGGATGAACTTTGGCCGTGACGTCGATGGAGACATTGCCGGTACGTTGAATCAGTACTTGCTTGCCAGCGGGGGGGATGGCGTTTGACGTATATCCCTGTCGCTCCAACTCCAGCCGGATGGTCGGCTCCTTGTCGAGCAAGATCGTATTCAGAGGATGCTCTTCCAGATCACCACGGCGCGGGTCACTGTTTAACTGGCTGTCGATGAGTTCTTGCATAGTCGATTTTCCGTCGCCGACTATTGAAACAGGTTCGCCCTTTGTTGCTGCAGCTAACTTGCCGCCCACAATGAGTAGGCGATGTTCGTTACCACGCACGTAACGTTCGACGATGACACTGCTGCCTTCTAACAGTGCACCAGCATAGGCGGTTTCTATTTCAGCACGGGTGTTCAAGTCGATGAAAACGCCACGGCTATGATTGGCGTCTGTTGGCTTGACCACCACGGGCAGTCCGATGTCTTGAGCCGCATCCCAGGCGTCTTCCGGGCTATCCACGAGTCGACCTTCAGGAATCGGTACGCCACAGGCCTGCAGCAGGCTTTTGGTGAGATCTTTATCGCGTGAAATACTTTCTGCGATGGCGCTGGTCTGGTCGGTTTCAGCCGTCCAGATGCGGCGTTGACGTGCGCCGTAGCCGAGTTGCACCAGATTGCCGGTCGATAGCCGCAAAGACGGAATACGGCGCTGGTCGGCGGCCTCGACGATGCAGGCTGTGCTGGGACCAAGGCAGAGTTCGTCCACCATTTCGCGCAAGGTGGCGATACTGAGGGTCACATCGAACGGACGATCTTCAATCGCTGCCATCACCAGATCGCGGGCTGCGTATAAAGCGGCGCGGGTAACTTGTTCATGACGTGCGCGCACGACTACTTTATAGACACCGCGTTTGGAGGTTTCACGCGCTTTACCAAAACCGCCAGGCAAACCTGCCAGATTTTGTAATTCCAGCGTGACGTGTTCGAGAATGTGGCCGGGCCAGGTACCATCCTGCAGACGTTGCACAAAACCGCCGCGTTCGCCATAGCTGCAACGATGCTCGATGAGTGACGGCAGCCAACTGGTGAGGCGTTCGTTAAAGCCGGGGATGACATTGGAAGGGCAATCTTCCAGTTCTCCGATATCGATCCATGCTTCAAGGGCGGAACGATAGGTCCAGATATTTGGACCGCGTAAAGATGTAATTCGGAGGAATTCTATGTTTTTCATGAGTAATTAGTAAGACTATGGGAACAGCCACGCGCGGCTAACACACCCAGTGAGCTTTAACGTTTTAAGTGTTAAATGGTTTACAAAGAATAAAAAAATAAATAATAACTATTGATCACAATGCGCTGACGAAAGCCTTAAAATACCGCCAGCATACTATCTTGCTGAAAAGGTTACACGAAAGCCATGTGTTTTTTCACATAAACTTTTTGCGCAAACTGCATACAAATGTGATCGATTAATAGATTCGCGAATACTCGCAATAGTCGCATTAACGTGTAAATCGCATTTCATTTATTTTACTCATCCCTTTTCGGGATACATGATGCCGTTCAGATGACCAGCAAACCATTCAGTCTTAATTCCCGTCCATCTCATCACGCTGATACTGCTCAAGCCAAAAACATGATCCTATCTTTGCCCGACAATTGGCGCGCAGACCTGTCGTCACAATTGGCTGAGGAAGAGCGTATTGCGGCCTGGCTTGAAGTAGACATTGATTCAACACTTCATTTTACGCGTGGTTTGGTGGTTGTGACGGATCGACGTGTAATGGCAAAAATGACAGTTGATACCGACTGGTATGAATGCGTCTATTACGAAGGATTGTCGTTACGTCACTACGACCATGCCGGGATCGGCAGCCTTGAATTGGTGGACCCAAGCCAACGGCTGGCTTGTTGGCGCTATACCCTGGGTGTCAATGTCATCGCGTTACGCCTGATTAATCACTTTGATCAGCAATTGCAAGCACACGTATCGGGGCAGATAGCGCATCCTCTGGAGGAGGGCGTGTGTCCGCAATGTCAGGCACCGTTACCCCCCGGTGAAGATATCTGTGCGATTTGCCCTGAAGCAAAAGAAGCGGCATCTTCGCGCTGGGCCTTATTCCGCCTGGCACGATTTGCCAAGCCATACAAATGGTCATTGATATTCGGCTTTTTGCTGACATTGGTGTCCACTGCAGCGACGTTGGTGCCACCTTATCTGACCCGGCCGTTGATGGACAACATTCTCATTCCCTACCAAAACGGTAAACCGATTGATGTTGGTCTGGTGAAACTATATCTGTCCGGATTGTTGGGGTCGGCGCTGGTGGCGTGGACGCTGGGCTGGGTCCGTACCTACATTCTGGCGATTGTCAGTGAACGTATCGGCGCCGATTTACGGACCACAACTTACGAACATTTACTGCGCCTCTCGCAAGAGTATTTTGGCGGTAAACGCACCGGCGATTTGATGGCACGGATCGGCTCTGAGTCGGATCGTATTTGCGTCTTTTTGTCGTTGCATCTGCTGGACTTCGCCATTGATGTCTTGATGATGTTGATGACAGCTGCGATTCTGATCTCGATCAATCCGTGGTTAGCGCTGGTGACGTTGTTACCGTTGCCGTTTATTGCCTGGATGATCCATTTGGTGCGGGATCGCTTGCGCCATGGCTTTGAAAAAATCGATCGTATCTGGTCGGAAGTCACCAACGTACTGGCCGATACGATTCCCGGCATCCGCGTTGTCAAAGCATTCGCGCAAGAAAAACGCGAAGCTGCACGCTTTAAAGAAGCCAACCGGCATAACTTGTTGGTCAACGACAAGGTTAATAAAATATGGTCATTATTCACGCCTAGCGTCACTTTCCTGACAGAAATCGGCTTGCTGGTGGTGTGGGCTTTCGGTATTTGGCAGGTATCGCAAAACCAGATTACGGTCGGTGTACTGGTCGCTTTCCTGGCGTATATCGGACGCTTCTATACGCGTCTTGATTCGATGAGCCGGATTGTGTCGGTGACCCAAAAAGCCGCTGCTGGCGCTAAACGTATCTTTGAAATTCTCGATCATGTTTCCAGCGTGCCAGAACCTGCTAATCCTGTTCATCTTGAAAACGTTCAGGGTGCCATCGAACTGCGCGATATCGGCTTCCGCTACGGCAATCGTTCAGTCATGCGCGGTGTCAATCTGGTGATCAAGCCGGGCGAAATGATCGGTCTGGTAGGCCATAGCGGGTCGGGAAAAAGTACGCTAGTCAACTTGATTTGCCGGTTTTACGATGTATCGGAAGGCGCGATCAAGATCGATGGCGTCGATATTCGGGCATTACCGATTGCCGAATACCGCCGCAATATCGGTCTGGTGTTACAAGAGCCGTTCTTGTTTTTCGGCACCATCGCCGACAATATTGCCTACGGAAAACCAGAGGCAACCCGTCAGGATATCGTTGC
The DNA here is from genome assembly GCF_052976905.1 of Glaciimonas sp. GG7. Classification (NCBI taxonomy): domain Bacteria; kingdom Pseudomonadati; phylum Pseudomonadota; class Betaproteobacteria; order Burkholderiales; family Oxalobacteraceae; genus Glaciimonas; species Glaciimonas sp. GG7. The sequence goes on from NZ_JBRIIQ010000171.1 coordinate 3,578, forward strand.
TGCCGCCCGCGCCGCCCATGCCCACGAATTTATTCTGCGCTTGCCGCAAGGTTACGATTCTTTGGTCGGTGAACGCGGCCAGGCCTTGTCCGGCGGCGAGCGTCAGCGTATTTCGATTGCCCGCGCTTTGCTGATTGATCCACGTATTTTGATCATGGATGAGGCCACATCGTCAGTCGATACCAGCACTGAAAAAGAGATCCAGAAAGCGCTTGATAATTTGGTCAAAGGCCGCACCACAATTGCCATCGCCCATCGCTTATCGACCCTGCGCAAAGCCGATCGTTTAGTGGTCATGGACCGCGGCGAGATTGTCGAAGTCGGCAACCATGACGAATTGATGGCCAGTGAAGGCGCGTACTACCGCCTGTATCAAGCGCAATTACGCAATGTCGATGAAGAACCGCAACTGCAAAACTGGAGCGGGAATGGCAGCCAAAAAGCCGAGACTATCGCCTGAAAATGACTACAAATATGAAACATCTTGATTTCCAATTACACAGAAATACGTTTGGTCAGCTAGTATTTACGTCTGCCAGTGGCGAGATCTATGACGGTGTGCTGCCGGTGCGCGCATTCCCGATTAGCGCCGCCGACGAAGGCTTGTCGCTAGTGGCTGCAAACGGGCAAGAGCTGGTCTGGATAGATCACCTGGCCGATCTGCCGGACGCGATCCGCACCATGGTCGAGCAAGAATTAGCCAGCCGTGAGTTCATGCCCGAAATCAGTCGGATTGTGCATGTGTCGAGCTATACGACGCCAAGTAAATGGACTGTAGCGACCAATCGTGGCGAGGCAATTTTTACGCTGAAAGGCGAAGAGGATATACGCCGACTACCAGGTTCTGCATTGCTGATTGCGGATAATCACGGTGTTCATTTTGTGATCCGTGATTTACACACCTTGGACAAAGCAAGTCGCAAGATTTTGGACCGTTTTTTGTAAGAACGCGTAAAGCAAAAAGGCTCTTGACCTTGCAGGCGCAGCCACAGTTGACGTTGCAGTTGTTTTTGAAGTGGCCGTTGACCTTGCAGGCGCAGCCACCTTTGATGTTGTTTTTGAAGTGGCCGTTGACCTTGCAGGCGCAGCCACCTTTGACGTTGTT
>NZ_JBRIIQ010000172.1:0-4646 GCF_052976905.1 Glaciimonas sp. GG7
GCTGACGGTGCGGCTGTCGGGCGCGCAAGCGGCAGTGAGCGCAGCGGAGAAAAAATTGGGCGGCGATGCGGTCGCTGATGGCGCGGCTTTTTGGGATAGTGTGCGTGAACAAGCGCATGCATTTTTCACGACGTCTGCACCGCTGTGGCGCTTATCTGTGCCGTCGGTTGCGCCGTCGTTGGGATTGCCGGGGGCGTCACTGATTGAATGGGGCGGGGCGCAACGCTGGCTGGTCAGCGATACGGATCCGGTATTCGTTCGCGCTGCTGCCAGTGCCGTCGGCGGGCATGCAAGTTTGTTTCGGCATGGCGATAAAAGCGTCGGCGTATTCCATCCTTTAGCCCCCGCCATTACACGCATACACCACAATTTAAAAGCTACATTCGATCCGGCGGGCGTTTTTAATCCCGGACGTATGTATCCAGATTTGTAAGTCCTCAGCCCACTGGATCACAGAATTTTATGCAAACTAATCTAGCGCCATTTATCAAAGATACCCGCGAAGGCAAGGAAGCCGAGGCGATTTTACGGGCTTGCGTGCATTGCGGATTTTGTACCGCAACTTGTCCGACTTATCAGTTGCTGGGCGATGAGTTGGATGGTCCGCGCGGACGGATTTATTTGATTAAACAAGTCCTGGAAGGACAGCCTGCGACGGCCAAGACGCAGTTGCATCTGGACCGCTGCCTGACTTGCCGCAATTGCGAATCAACTTGCCCGTCTGGGGTGGAGTATGGCCGACTGCTCGATATCGGCCGTAAGGTGGTGGACGATCAGGTGCCAAGATCGTTGGAGCAGCGCATCATACGGACCGCATTAAAACAACTGTTGCCGCGCAAATGGTTGTTCAGGCCAGCGTTTAAAACGGGACAAGCTTTGCGTGGATTTTTGCCGCAAAAATTGAAAGATAAATTACCGCCTAAGCAGGACGCAGGTAGTTGGCCGCAACGTCAGCATGCGCGCAAGATGTTGCTGCTCGATGGTTGCGTGCAGCCGGGGATGGCGCCGAATATCAACCGCGCAACCGCCCGTGTGTTGGATGCGTTGGAGGTGCAATTGTTGATCGCGCCCAAGGCCGGTTGTTGCGGCGCGCTCCGTTATCACCTTAATGATCAGGACGGCGGGCTAGATGATATGCGGCGCAATATCGATGCGTGGTGGCCGTATGTTGACGGCAGCAATGGTCAGAAAATCGAAGCCATTGTGATGACCGCGTCCGGTTGCGGTGTCATGGTGAAAGAGTACGGACATTTATTGGCAGGCGACTCTGCCTACGCTGAAAAGGCGCAGAAAATATCGGCATTGACGCTGGATTTGAGTGAGATTTTGCCGACGTTGGAAGCGCCTTTGCTGGCTAAGCTGAAAGGAAAAATTAATCAGCGTGTGGTGTATCACCCACCCTGTACTTTGCAGCATGGGCAGCAGATACGCGGCAAGGTCGAGGGTTTATTGCGCAATGCCGGGGTGGATGTAAAGTTGTGCGCTGACAGCCATTTGTGTTGCGGTTCGGCCGGGACGTATTCGGTGCTGCAACCGGTTTTGTCGCAGCAATTGCGTGACAATAAATTACGCAATCTGGAGGCTACGCAGCCGGACATGATTGTCTCGGCGAATATCGGATGTCTTACGCATTTGCAGTCGGGGACCGCGACGCCGGTTAAACATTGGATTGAATTGCTGGATCAGGCGTTGTTGCAGCCGGGGGCTTAATCAAGACAGTTGCCGCTGCTATCTCTGAATAGTTAGCGGCGACTGCTCCACGTTTTACGAAAATAATGACGGTGCAATGCCGTGATCCATAGGGCCTCCTTTGGTCATTTCCTTTAGTACATATCTCTACTCTCGCCAACAATCTGATGAGGTTTGGTCCCGTTTGTCAAACCGGCATTAAAAAATAACCGATACGCGCTTCTTTGTATTTATTTCTTTAGTACATCAATACACTTCCGTACTTCTTCAATACCGTTTCGATACGTACTTCACTCGTCTGATTAGGTGGGTATCGAACTGGATTTTATTTGTTAAGGAGTTCCTCCATGTCAGCAGTGCAGCCCATTTCACTAACACGTACTTTCATCCCTTTGAATCTGGATTCATCGACTCCGGCATCCGGCTCGGATAGACGATCAACAATTGAACACTTTACGAAATATGGCTTGCCTACAGGGCAGCGCGTTACGGATGAAGAGGCAGCAGGACGGGGCTTTCCCATCGATAAACTAAACGCGAGGCCAGTCATCACGCCAGGCGCACCATCGTATGTCAGCGATCCAGAGCAACCAGACTATCGTATGGAAATACCCGAAGGATGCACAGCAGTCGCAGCCGCATCATCACCGGCCTCAACACACTGCATGGTCGGTATTTTTTCCGATTCGGCGGCGGCCAGAGAATACCGTGAAGTTGTTCAACGTTATATCCAAATGGGCTGTCAGGAACAAATGCCCGATAAAGCTATCCGGCCTTATTTATTAAAGTTTGGAGGGCCGGGATTACTGAATATTGGAGTGGACACTTTTGGTCCGTCGTTGTGGAAACTAGATAATCTCTGCCTGGGGCTTCCTCCATTTGGTGTTCCTGTTTCACCCGAGAATCTGAGAGAACTCGGTCTTGTTGTCGATCAGGGAGCGCAAGAACGTTACAAAAATGCAAGGACCGACTTAGCAATGAAAATTATAAAAATTGAAGCGGATAATCAAAGACCCGAAAATACACAAAATCAAAGCGATACGACCCAGCTCCGGGGATTATTGACAGGTTTAGACGGCGTAATGATCGAGCGTCTGAAAAATATGTTTAGCGAAACAGGAGAGCCGATGCATGCAATCAATCGGCCGGTATTTTCTCCTGACGGCAAACTAACCGCCGTGCAAGGTTTGACGGGTAATCTCATTATTTACGATTTGGCGGCAGATTCTGCCAAGTTCATCGCGAATGATCATGCACGGAGTGCGTATAAAAACTGGCGAGACGGTATCGCATTTTCTCCGGACAGTGAACATATTGTATTGCCCGTAGCAAGTGACAAGAAGCTTGCGGTGGTTTGTCGACTTAATGCTAGTGGCTGCGCTGCTGAAGACGTTTACGCACTACCTATACCAGAGGTATTTCAAGAAAAAATAGCGGGTGATGAATCTGCCGGATTCGGTTACACCAAAGTTGCATACAGTCCTGACGAATCGATCATCCTTGTTGGTGCACGTTTCGAAGAAAAAAATCCGTCGTCCATCAAATCGTATCTGTCACCTGTTGAAAAAATGTATTCAAATTTTGTTGCCATGTATGACGTCGCCCCCGAGTCGATTGAAAATGGCAAAGCGAAATTACTTGGTTATCAGCTAGAAGCGGGTAGCAAAGACGAATCTGCCAGCGGCATCTGGTTTTCAGCGGATGGACAAACATTTCTGGCTACTTTTGATCAGGCAGAGCACCCCGGCGAGATGGTCCCGGGCGATGCCCAGACAATGAACGCGATGAAGGATCAGGGAACCAGATTGTTTTTTAATACTTAGCAAGTCTTGCGACCAGCACAAGCATGGCTGGTCGCCTTTTCTGCACCAATATTCAGGTTTGTAATCCCTCCTTATAGAATCCGCAGGTGATATGTCTGCGGATTTAAATCAGCTGCATATCAAGACCTTCACGGTCTGTCTTGACGTCACCACGGTTTTTATTTTTTTGCTACTGAAAAAGTAGTGATAGCCTTCCTTTGACAATAAATATTGCTATCGCACAATAATTTTTGATGCGTATAAATAGCTTTTAATGTTCGAATTCGAACATTATAATTTCGAATATAAACATTTATTGGCGTTTAAGTAATATCGAAGGCCTTTTTAGGCCTAAAATTATTGCGCCGATGGTGATACACGCAAACGAAAGGATAGTTGTGGCAGACGGAGAAATAGTCGATTTGTTAGTAGTGGGCGGCGGGATCAATGGCGCAGGGATTGCGCGGGATGCTGCCGGGCGTGGGTTAAGCGTGTTGCTTTGCGAGCAAGACGATCTGGCGGCGCATACGTCGTCTGCCAGCACCAAGCTGATCCATGGTGGTTTGCGCTATCTGGAGCACTATGAGTTCGGTCTGGTGCGTAAGGCGTTGCAAGAGCGTGAAGTATTGCTACGCCTGGCACCGCATATTATTTCGCCGTTGCGCTTTGTGATGCCGCATGTTGCCGGTTTGCGGCCTGCCTGGATGATCCGTATAGGCTTGTTTTTGTATGACCACCTGAGTAAGCGTGAAGTATTGCCCGGTTCACGCGGGATTAGTTTTGGCAAGCACGTCTCGGGTGCGCCTTTGAAAAAGTCGTTAAAAAAGGGCTTTGTGTATTCTGATGCTGCGGTCCAGGATGCGCGTCTGGTTGTCCTCAATGCGATGGATGCGCAGGAGCGCGGCGCGACTATTCTGACCAAAGCGCGCTTGATCGGTGCCAAACAAGGGCCCAAACATTGGGATGCGACGTTACAGTCAGCGATCACTGGCGAAGTCACGCATGTGCGGGCGCGTTGTGTGGTCAATGCCGCCGGACCTTGGGTCGCTAGTTTGCTCAGCGGCGCTTTGAATACCTCGGCGCAGCATCACATCCGGCTATATTTTCCGATTCCGGTGATTCGTGCCGCGGCGTTATTGCATGCGATTTGTGCCT
>NZ_JBRIIQ010000173.1:0-4551 GCF_052976905.1 Glaciimonas sp. GG7
GCAGTCGGTGATAGCTTCTCTAAGCGCCCGGTTCATCGAGCACGAATCGATTGTTCAAGCTGAGAGCGAACAGCGCAGTACCAAAGTTATTCGTGTAGCAGGAATCAACAAAGCACGCATAAAGGGATCTTTTATGATCTCCACCTATGCCACCATTGCGGGGAAAAAATTACATCTGGGGACAGAGGCTGTCTTGAGTCGCTGGAACGTAAAAGGTTGCGCTAATTGCCAAACACACCTCGAAACAAAAGCCTTTATTAGCCTGCATAAATTTTCTGACGCGTTTCTAAAGGATGCTCAGTACGAGGTTGAGGTACATACACGCGATAGTGTGTTGACACCTACAGCTACTGCTAACGGCAAACAACTATTTCACTTCGACGTTAAGTAAGTACTTCCCGATCCTGATATTGGAATCGCAGTGTCGTATCAAAGTACATGTATGCATATGCTTTGATACGCCCACTATTTTTCTGTACGGCGCACAGCTTCACCACTTATCACCAACATCACCTTCTTAACATTCCCCATGCAAAATATGCAAATGAAGCTGACTTCTCATTTAATGCAACGCAGCAGGCATGTCATCAGAGGAATGCATCCCATTCGAATTGGGATACTTGGATTGTCAGGCTGGGCCACATTATTACTACCGGGACTCGTGCATCGACTCGATATACCTTGGCATTGGAGCGCTCTCAATGCGCTGATACTTGCCAGTATTGGTCTCATTCCTGCGCAGTCGCATACAGCACGTTGTGTCTTTCCAACGGTAACACTGTGTTCGATTGCCATTTGTATCGCCTCGGCAATTGATTTTTCGTTCGTATTTCCAATGACACTGTTGACTTTTTGCAGTTCACCTTTGACCTGGAGCGGCCATGCCTCGGTATCTTTATTACTTGAACATACGCGCTGGCTTCCCATGACAAGTATCGTGATGCTCGCGCATGTCTTGCTTGAACGATCCAGTTCAGATCCCGGTGCAATCTTTAGTGCCAGACATATCCTCAATAAGATAACTGGACTAATCATGATGTTTGCACTGATGGTGATTTCTATGAGAATGCTTCAGATGCTGGCAGAAATTTGGCACTGGCCATGGGTTCCCAACGCTCTTGTCTGTGCAATGTTAATTAGCACGGCGATCTATTATTTGTTGTGGCAACACCTCTCGCCAGTCATTCGACGTCAACCTGCAAACACCCCGAAATCCGTATAGGCGAGTTTTAGTTAATTACGCCCCCCGGCGCATCCGGGCCAGCTCTAACTTCTCACACAAGACAGCGGCCCCATCAATGATGCGCGGCCCTGCCCGGCTCATCAAGTCGGCATCGATACCGAATAAATTGCCGCGCTGCACTGCCAGCAAAGTCGGATAACTACGCCAAAAGTCCAGACCGCTTTGCTCATCTTTGCCTTGGCCGCTGATCAGTACTTCGGGATTTTTTACTAACACCGCCTCAACATTCACAACCGGCGCTGTGACGGGCAAGTCGGCAAAAATGTTTTCACCGCCGCAAAGATGCATCGCATCGCTGACAATCTGACTGCCGTTGAGCGTGTACAAAGGCCGATTCCAGACCTGATAAAAAACCCGCACGCGAGGACGCTGCTGATACTTGATCGCCAGCGCATCGATTTTTTGACGCAATGCTGAGGCCGCTTTTTCTGCTTCTGCGGCAGTCCCCAATAATTGACCGAGGCGGCCTATGCTGTCGGGTATGTCGCGCAGTTTCTTTGGATCGCTGTAAAACACCGGAATCCCCAATTGACGCAATTGATCGAGTTGCCGCGCTGCGCTGTTGTCGCGCCAGACCACCAACAAATCGGGCTTGAGCGCAATGAGGCGCTCGATGTCGAGCAAACTGTTGTCGCCTATCTGTGGAATCTTGTTTGCCGCTGCCGGGTAATCGCTATATTTCACCGTACCGACGATCCGACTCCCGCCGCCAGCGGCAAACACCAGTTCAGTGATATGCGGTGCCATCGTAATCACACGTTGGGCCGGTTGCGCCAGCGTGACCATATTGCCCGCATCATCGCGCACGCTAATCGATGCGGTGGCGCTCGCCATAACGAGCAGTAATGCGCTAAAGAAAATCCATTTCATAGTGCAGCTTTCTGATCTTCAACCGGAATATAAATCGTCCTATCGCCGTGCCGGACTATTTCTATCGGATGGCCCAGACAACGACTCAGCACCGGCGCGGTCATCACTTCATCCACCGGACCCGCCTGCCATTGCCCGTCGCCCAACAATAAAGCATGCGTGGCCACGCTATGGGCGAGGTTTAGATCATGGCTGACCATCACCACCGCTTTATGTTGTCCGCACAGATCAGCCAGCAACCGCATCACGCTGACCTGATGCGCCAGATCGAGCGCATTAGCAGGCTCGTCGAGCAACAACAACGGCGTGTCTTGCGCCAATACCGCCGCAATCGCCACGCGCTGACGCTCACCGCCAGACAAAGTCCGAATATCACGCTCGGCCAACCCCGCCACATCGAGCGCCTGCAAGGCCTGCAAGGCAACCTGCTGATCGGCGTCCGACTCCCAATAGCGGCTATCGTGAAACGGATGCCGCGCCGCCAATACGGTTTCTATCACCCGATACCCAAAAGCGTCCCGACTCCCCTGCGGCAAAAACGCCCGCGCCCGCGCCAACGCTGGCAAAGACCATTGCGAGAGCGCTTGCCCGGCCATCTCGACCACGCCGCCGTCGGCCTGACGCAAACCCGCCAAGGTCCGTAAAAAGGTGCTTTTCCCGGCCCCATTCCGACCAATCACGCACCAGAGCTGACCGGGCAAAACATCCCAATCCAACCCCGACAACAACGTCCGCGTGCCGATCAGAAGAGCGAGATTGCGTGTACCTATCAATGTGGAAAGAGTCGTCATCGGCGGCGAATATGGTGGAGTTGCAACAGAAAAGCCGGGACCCCGATCAGCGCCGTAATCACGCCCACCGGCAACTGCTGGGGGGCCATCACCGTGCGCGCCAAGGTATCGGCCAACACCAAAAAAGTCCCCCCTGCAATGGTCGCAGCAGGCAACAACAAACGATGATCCGGCCCCAACGCAAAACGGCAAGCATGCGGCACAATCAAACCAACAAACCCAATCGCCCCCACGCTACTGACCGTGCACGCCGTCAACAACGCCGCACAAAAAAACAAGCCCCGACGCAACGCCCCGACCTCCACCCCCAAGGTCGCCGCAGCCTCAGCATGCAACACCATCACATTCATATGCCGCGCCCGACGTAGCGCAAACACCAACGCCGCGCTCAAGACGATCCAAGGCAGCCAACGCAACTGCGCCGCCGACAAATCGCCAATCAACCAAAACACCATCCCACGCAACCGCCCATCCGGCGCAATCGACAACATCAACGTCACCAAGGCCCCGCAACCCGACGCGACAATTACTCCGGTGAGCAACAACAACGGCGCATTTCCATCAGAAATCCCGCCCCGTAAATCCCGATAAGCCAATCCAAATAACAACAACGCCACCACAATCGCCCCCGCAAACGCCGCCACATCCACCATCCACACCGCACTAAACAACACCATCGCCGCCAACGCCCCCACCGCCGCCCCGCCCGAGACTCCCAACACATAAGGATCCGCCAAAGGATTCCGCAACAACGCCTGCATCATCACCCCCGCCAACGCCAACATAGACCCGGTAACAAACCCCACCAACGCCCGCCCCAACCGCAACTCCAACAAAGTCGCCGCCATCGACTTAGGCGCATCAAAAAACACCCCACGCAAAACCTCGCCAAAAGCACTAAAAAGATCCACCACAGGCAACCGCACCGACCCCACCGCGCACGCAAAAATAATACAAAGCAACGCAAGTACACCCAACCCGCCCAACACCACAACCGCCCGCCGCCCATCCTGCGACGCACGCATCTTTACAAAAACAGGGGGAGAATTTTTCATCAGGCCAGACTATCAATCATATAAATCATTTATTCAAAACAACTAAACATGAGCCGTTCGAACAGCGTAACCGATCAGAACATCTATGGAGCATTTGTTATTTGCGACCAAAAAATGGCATAAAACTGCAAACATAAAAAACCGCTATTTACCAGTTGACCTTCGTTTTCAGCGCGAGTATTGTGTCACTCGTTCCTCTCAAAGGAACACAGGTTTGACAGCCTGTTGCTAGAACCCAGACCGTGTAATGCGGTCTGGACCTTCGTTCGTCCTCCTTGGGCGACGGTGGTGGGGAAGCCTTCGGGCTTGCTGGTTTGGTTTTAGCCCAGTCTGTCAATCCCATCATTTGTCGCCCACCCCCGTTATCTGACGGAAGTGGTCTACACCACACTAAAGGATAGAACGATGCCCAACACCAAAGCTCCCGAACAATCTCAAAGCTCCCCTCCTCCCAACCCGAAACATCAAAAGTTCAGCGACGCTATCGACTGCGAGCAAACTATTTTCATGCTCGACTTAGCCGCACGCACCGCCGCATTCTCTCAAGCCATCACCCTTTTTCTCAACATCATCGAAGCCAGTGAGGCTTATC
>NZ_JBRIIQ010000174.1:0-4530 GCF_052976905.1 Glaciimonas sp. GG7
TCTGATGACCAACTCGCTTCGCTCAAACATGTCATCAGCCTGATCCGTCTGGCGGTAGGAAAATGTGGCAGCGTCAAATGACGGGGTAGGTCAACTGCCACTTCAAAAGCAACGGCCAATTCAAAAGCAGCTGCCACTTCAAAAGCAACTACAACGGCAACTTCAAAAACAACTTCAACGTCAAATGTGGCTGCGCCTGCACTTCAAAAACAACTTCAACTGTGGCTGCGCCTGCAACGTCAACAACCTTATTCTTTGTCATTATTGCGCTGTTCCTGATCTTCGAAAAAGGAACTGCGCAGCCTGAAATGTTGAAATTTATCTGCCTATCTAATTCACCCAATAGCGACAAGCGTGCTTGAAATTCCTGCGACGATTAATAGCTCGCTAGTGGTGAAGGCAGACCATCCTTAAAAGTGTACACAGTGACCGGAGATTGCTTCATATTCCCGTTTGCATCATAAGCGTAGGTACCAACGATACCTTTGTAGACCATGTTGTACATTTCAGCGCCGACTTTTGGTACCTCGACAGAGTTTGTTTTTTGCATTGCTTCGGCAATTAGCATCATCTGATCGTAGTAAGAAGCGGCGAATGCATCTGGCTCCTGGTTAAAACGGGCCTTGTAGCTAGCCTTGAACGCGGGACCCTTTGTCGCCTTGTCGAGGATCGCTCCACCCTGTGCGCAGAGTACGTTATCGCCTACTGCATCGCCGCCTAGTTTGCCCATCTCCGGACTGCACAGGGTGTCGCCGCCAAGCAATTTGGCGTTGATTCGGAGTTGCTTCATTTGTCTGGCCATCGGAGCGCCTTGTGGCGCATAGCCGCCAAAGAAGATCGCGTCAACATTTTTAGATTTCAGAGTGGTGAGGATAGTGGCAAAGTCGGTCGACTTGTCGGTCGTGAATTCGTGCGCTGCGACCTTCAGACCGGAGCTCTTTGCGGTCTTGATGAATTCTTCCGCTACGCCCTGACCAAATGCGGTGCGATCGTCGATGACGCCGACGGTTTTAGACTTCAGTACTTTTCCTGCGTAAGTCGCCATGCTTGAACCGATCTGCGAATCGCTGGCAGTGATGCGGTATAGGTTCTTGTAACCGCTCTGGGTTATTTTTGGATTAGTACCGTTGGTCGACAACATGACACCAGCATCGTGATAAACCCGTGAGGCCGGAATCGAAACGCCTGAACAATAGGGGCCCATTACGTATTTGACGCCGCCGTCAATCAGTTTTTGCGCCACGTTGACACCGGATCTCGGATCACACTGATCGTCCTCCGATTGCAATGTGAATTTTATTTTTTTGCCGTCTACCGTGATCGGACTGGCATTAAGTTCCTCGATCGCTAAGCGCACACCGTTCTCATTGTCCTTACCGGCAAATGCATTGGCACCCGTCAGCGGACCACTCTGGCCGATTTTGATGACCTGTTCCTGCGCTGAAGCGCTCGTAGAAAAAGCATAGACAATTGCGCCTACCAGCGGAATCATTTTTGTATTCAATGGCATATCAATTTCCTCCTAAGGATTTAAAAAGCAACTACAACAAGGACTTATTTTGTATGAAAGCGAAGCTGCTTATGCTGGTTGGTCCAGCATTATTTTTATGCGTCAGCTTGCCAACTAAGGCGTTTTACACATATAAAACATTCCATCGCGAGTGCGCCCTACTCACGCCGAACATCGTTGCGATCCTTTAATAGCTCATTGCAACCGACTCAGATTGGGACGGGTTTCGAGTGCTTGCCGGACGACCGCTACAACGCGCTCGCGCTCGGCACCAACCAGAGGCTGACGCGGGCGGCGCACAATTTCATTACCGACACCAAGCATCGCCTCAACCAGTTTCAGGTTTTGTACCAGCTTGTTCGATACGTCCAGATGCATCAAGGGCATGAACCACTGATACAGCTTCAAGGCTTCATCCCAACGCTTGGCTTGCATCAGGTTATACAGAGTGACCGTCTCTTTCGGGAATGCCACGACCAGACCGGCGAGCAAGCCGTCGGCACCGACTGCGAGTCCTTCAAACGACAAATCATCGACTCCCATAAAGAGCTGATAACGGGTACCGACGGCATTACGCAGATCGGTAATGCGGCGCACGTTGTCGGTTGATTCTTTGATGGCGACGATCCATTCACAGTCCGACAAATCCTTGAAATCGTCTGGTGTCAGATCGACCTTGTACGAGACCGGATTGTTATAGACCATGATCGGCAGTTGCGCCGCTTTGGCGATGATACGCAGATTGTCTTTCGCCTCGCGTGCATCGGCGGCGTACAGTACCGATGGCATCACCATAAAACCTTGTACACCGAGGGCAGCGGCTTCTTGTACAAAACGGCAGGCATTGGTGGTACGGGTTTCTGAGACATTGACCAGTACAGGTACACGCTTATCGGCCACTTGCAGTGCAGTCTTGGTAACCGCCAGTTTCTCTTCGAAAGACAGCGTGCTTGCTTCACCTAGCGATCCGCAAGTCAACAGGCCATGGACGCCGTTATCGATCTGGAATGCAAAGTGTTTTTCCATCTCGGCATGATCCAGATCTTCGTTCTCCTTGAACTTGGTGGTCACCGCAGGAAATACACCTCTCCACTTGACTGTTGACATTGCTTAACTCCTTTTAGTTGGATAAATTGACAGTTGGTTGACGATATAAATATTAATATTTTTTAAATGTATTTACTTGTTTGTCCGGTTCGCAATTGATGATGATTTCGGCATAGTCATCGTTTTTTTGGGTCGCTGCTGAGTCAGCATACGTCGCGCATAAAACAGGACTAATCCTGCTTTCCGATTAATATATAAAAACCGATGATGGTCATCATTATGATCAGACACACGTCGGCCCACGCGATTGAGGACAACTACCGATGACAGAACGTATCCGAATCCATCAAGCACTGGCTCCATGCAATGACGCCGAGCGCCGTTTGCTAGCTTCAGTGATCGACAATGTATTTTTTTTCGAGCCGCTATTTGATGCGCTTCCGGACGTCGTTTTTTTTGTCAAAGATACCGAGTGCCGCTACGTATTGGTCAACCAGGCGCTGGTCAATCGCTGCGGTCTCAAGGAAAAATCCGCGCTTGTAGGACGCAATGTGGCAGAGGTGTTTCCGAGCGCTTTTGGACACATTTTTCTGCAACAGGATAAGGCTGTGCTTGCCAGCGGGGGCCAGATTCATAATCAGCTCGAACTGCACCTGTACCCGAATCGCGACCCCGGCTGGTGCCTGACACACAAAATTCCACTATTCGATGCGCACCGAAAAGTAGTGGGAGTGGCCGGTATCTCGCGCGATCTGGCAATGCCGGATCAAAAACATCCGGTCTATCAGCGGGTCGCCAACGCCGCCAACTATATTCAGGACAATTACGATCAGCAGATCCAGCTATCTGACCTGGCGGCCATTGCAGGACTTTCGGTGTCGCAGATCGAGCGCTACTTTTACAAAATTTTTTACCTGACACCGCGCCAGATGATTATCAAAACACGTCTGGATGCCGCCTCCACTATGCTTGGCGGTGAACACAACATCACCGAGATCGCCGCCACCTGCGGGTATCACGACCACAGTGCTTTTACACGTCAGTTCAAGACAACGGTGGGAATGACGCCTAGCGAGTATCGCGCTATGCTCAAAAGTAATTAAGCCTGTTCTCAAGGCACCTGTTTTCTATAATGCGTCGTTAGCGCATTCCACAGAAAGAATACTGTCGATACGCGCCGGCGACAGCGGCATGCGTACTGAATCCTGACTCCAGCCGTACAGAAAATCTGTCGCACCGCTACACACCCGTCCCTGACAAGGCCCCATGCCACAGCGCGTATGAAGCTTGGCGCTGCGCCAACTGGTATGTTGCGCCAGTTCGCCATGGCAAACATCCTCACAACGACAGACGATGGTGCTGTCATCACATACATCACGCAACTCGGGACGCAACACAAATGTGTTTGTCAGTCGTCTGGCGAACCGTTGCCAGCGTTCGCGCTCGATGATGTCGATCGATGCTTGCGACAAATCGTTCACCGCGGCCAGGCCTGCAATACGACCCTCGACCAGCGACAAATCAACACCACCGATGCCGGTACTTTCACCGGCGCAAAACACGCCATGCACCGAGGTCTGCTGCCAGCGATCGACTTGCACCACCCCTTCTGCACTAGCGCAACCAAGGGCGATGGCCAGCTCGATATTGGGTATCAGACCGAATCCGCACGCCAGATAGTCGCAGTCGATCAGTTCTGGCTGTGGTTGCGCACCGCGCTGCAATACGACTTTTTCCAAGCCGGTCTTGCCCTGCGCCTCAAGCACGTAGCTATTCATGTAATAAGGCGTGTGCTTGAGTTGAGAGCCCAATTGCAGCGCCTGCCTGAGCTTGCCCGGTGTCGCCAGCAGCGATAGCGCAAAGCGCGTAAGTTGATGCAGCAGCGTTTGCTCGACGATCGCTATGACGTTGGCGTCGCGTTCCTTGAGCGTCGCGGCAACGGCCAGTAACAAGGGGCCGGAACCGGCGACGAC
>NZ_JBRIIQ010000175.1:0-4432 GCF_052976905.1 Glaciimonas sp. GG7
AGCACGCCAGTCAATCCCAGCGTACGCGTGCTAAAAATGGTGGAGAGGCTTGATGTATTCGGGGCGGAAATCGTGGCCCCATTGGGAGACGCAATGGGCCTCATCGATGGCAAACAAGGCGATTTTGGATGCTTCGAGCAGGTCGAGGCAACGCGGCGTGAGCAAGCGTTCGGGGGCGACGTAGACCAGATCGAGGTCGCCGCTGCGTACGCGGCGCTCAATTTGTGAGGCTTCTTCAAAGGTTTGCGTGGAATTGAGAAACGCGGCACGCACCCCGACTTCGGCTAGCGCATCGACTTGATCTTGCATTAAGGCGATCAGCGGGGAGATGACGACACCGACACCGTCGCGTAATAGTGCGGGGATTTGATAGCAGAGCGACTTGCCGCCGCCAGTTGGCATCAATACAAGCGCATCGCCGCCAGCGGCTACGTGACCGACAATTTCTTCCTGCTGACCGCGAAACGACGGGTAGCCGAAGATGGTTTGCAGGATGTGTAGCGCTTGCGGAGTGTTTTGATCAGGCATTGATTGAGGTTAATTAATGTAGAAAACCATTGCTGACAGATACCAGCAAAAATATCCCCAGCGCAGCGCGGTAAACAATGAAAGGCCAGGTGGAGAACTTTTCGAGGAATTTCATCAAACCCCAAATCGCGCAAAACGCTGAAATACTGGCAACGACCAGACCGAACAGCAGCAACAACCAGGCTTCCATCGGCATGTGTGCGTGCAACAAATGCCATAGCTCTTTAAAACCAGCCAAAGCAATCGCGGGCAAGCCTAGCAGAAAAGAAAAGCGCGCTGCTTCTTCACGTTTAAAGTTAAGAAATAGTGCTGCGGTGAGGGTCGAGCCGGAGCGTGAGACGCCGGGGATGAGCGCGCCGACTTGCGCCAGACCGACAATGATGGCGTCGCGCATGCGCATTTCGCCAACGGTGCGACGATGGCGTGCGCTGAGTTCGGCCAGTGCCAGCAAGACTGCCATGCCGATACAGGAGTAACCAATCACGGTCAGACTACGTAATGGTGAGTTGCAGGCGTTGAGTACGGGCGACAAGGCTAGTCCGAAGACGCCGATCGGGATGGTGGCGACGATGATTGCCAGACCTAATCGGAACGATGGGCTCTTGTAATCGCGCTCCCGCAGCGCGGTAATGCTGCCAACCGTGACCTGACGGACATCGCGCCAGAAATAACTGACGACGGCCACCAGCGCGGCCAGTTGCATGGCGGCTGAAAATGCCGAGCCGGGGTCGGCCCAGCCCAATACGGCTGGCACGACCCGCATATGTGCGGTCGATGAAATGGGCAATAACTCGGTGATTCCCTGAATGATGCCGAGAATCCCGATTTGCACATAATTGAGCGAGGCGAAACCGATATCAATACCGGCGGAACAGATGGTGGCCAAATGACTCTCCAATAATCCAATAATTCAAGAACTTAGGCGGCGGAAACAAACCAGTATTTACGGATGGCAATACATAATAAAAAAACCCGCAGTCCGAACTCGCGGGTTTTACTCAGCAAATGGTCATTCGGCTACACGGTTCATTTTTGCGGCTCAAAGGTCACTACCAGCCGATCGGCCTTGGTGACGATCATTGTGGGAGCAAACGTGACGCCGACATAGCGTAAATCTTCAGGCTTAAAACTGTATAACGGCACGCTCTGTAATAACTCACGCGCCAGCAAACCGCCTATTTGAGTTGCCTGACCGCTGTAAGCGTTATCCATATTGCCAAGGACGATTTTATCGAGGTGCGTATCGTTAAGCACCACGGCGTTGTGCGCAGCATCGAGCGCCACTACGCCGGACATCGATAATGTTCCGGTCCAGGACTTGCCGATTAACGGCAGCCCCATGATCACATCCATGTCAACTAACAACCGCCCCTGCGTCTCATCGAGCGCCAGCTTGGCATTGCTGGCGGTGACTTCAATCAAGCCTAAGTAACGTTTGGTGAAGGGCAAGCGTTTATTGAGTGACTCTTGCAGTTTAGGTAGTGGGAAATCGACATCGCGTGTGCCGATCAGCATCGCGCAAGAGCTTAATAAAAATACGCCTGCCAGGGCCAATACCGTTAGCCATTTACATTTCATTGCGATCCTTGGTGTATACGTTCACTGCGTAGTTCACTACATAAGTTACTGCGGTCAATCGTTCAAGCTCGCCCAGATATGCCATTGCATGAGATTGCCCTATGCCGCACATTTCCGCCGAGGGTTGCAAACTTCCACACACTGACGGGCGCGCTGGCGAACCGAAAATCAGGCATTTGTTGCCATCATCAAGCTGGATGCAGCGCACACCGGCCGGTTTGCCGTCGGGCATCCCGGGGATCGCAGAGGAAATCGACGGCGCAATACAGCAAGCGCCGCAACCGAGCCTACAGGACAATGACGCTTTGATCATTAATTCGGCTCTCAATTCGGCTCTCATTGGCCCTGCTACGCTTTTTATCAAAGGCGCATTTTACCTGCAAACGACGACGCTCTTGCGGCTAAACCGGGAAGTCGGGCCACAGGTGCAATGGCCCTGCATGTAAAAATACATTGCACGGGGAAGATTGGCGCAAGATTGGCCTGCGCAGTAGGTTTTTGGGGGTGTCCTTGATAGAATGCTTGCTTTATCCCGTTACCTACCCTCCGCCATGAATATCGAACAAGCCCGTTTCAATATGATCGAACAGCAAATCCGTCCCTGGAATGTGCTGGAACTGGACATTCTCGACCTGCTGACGGTGGTGCGGCGCGAGGAATTCGTACCAGTGGCCTATAAAAGTCTGGCCTTTACAGATACTGAAATACCGTTACCGGGCGATGACGGGGAAAGCATGTTTTCGCCGAAAGTGGAAGCCCGTCTATTGCAAGAAGCGGCAGTCAAAAAGCATGAAAGCGTGCTCGAAATCGGTGCAGGCTCAGGCTATATGGCGGCATTGCTAGCCCATAAGGCGCGTCATGTCGTGACGGTGGAGATTGATCCTGTGTTAGTTGCGCTTGCGGAAAAAAATCTCAGTGCATACGGCGTCAGAAACGTCGAGGTCGTCGAAGGCAATGGCGCGCAAGGCTGGACTGATGGAAAAGAAACAAGCTATGACGTAATCGTTATTTCAGGCTCGCTGGTGACACTGCCGAACGTATTTTTGACGCAATTGAAGGTCGGCGGTCGCATCGTTGCCATTATCGGCGAAGCGCCCGTGATGACAGCGCAAGTCATTACACGTATTTCAGAGACTGCTTACGACACCCGCAATCTGTTTGAGACTAGCACCAAACCATTACGCAACGCCGCACCGCATTCAGTCTTTAAATTCTGATTCAGCCACAGCAAAGAAGCCCACGATGCAACATCTCACCGCCCCTGAACTAGCCGCCTGGATCGCCGATCCGGACCGTCCAACGCCTTTCTTGCTGGACGTGCGCGAGCCTTGGGAATATGAGATTTGCCGTATCGCTGATGCACATTTGATCCCGATGCAAACGATTCCGGCCCGCATCAATGAGCTTGAAGAAGATCAGCCAATCGTCTGTATTTGCCATCACGGTGCACGCAGTATGTCGGTGGCGGCGTTTTTGGAACGTAATCAGTTCACCAACGTCATCAATCTTACCGGCGGCGTGCATGCGTGGGCGCAGCAGGTCGATAGCACGATGCCGGTTTATTGAAGGCCACAGGTCCGGGCTCTTTTTTGACGCCTCCGCTTCAAGCAATACCCTTAAGTACTACTCTTAAGCGCTACCGTTCAAGCACTACCCTTTTCCCGAAAACCCGGAGAACTGATGCACATCCTCCGTAATACACTTATTGCGACGCTGATTGCCTGTCCGATTACCAGCATTTTTTTACCTTCCAACGCCCACGCACTCGACCTGGTGCAAACCTACTATCAGGCGCTTGCCAACGACGCCGTCTACACCAGCGCGCGCTATGCGCTCAGCGCCGGGCGTGAAGCCAGTATTCTGGGACGCGCCAGATTGTTACCGCAAGTCGGTTTAAGCGGGACTTACAATCGTTCAGGCGATAACTGGAACAAGAGCAGCAACATCTACGGTTTGCAATTAACCCAGCCCTTGTATCGCCCGGCGAATTGGGATCAGTACGAACAAGCGAAACTCGCTGTTGCAGGCAGCGAAGTGGCGTTTTCACAAGCCCAGCAAGAGTTGATATTGCGGGTCGGGCAGGCTTATTTTGATGTGTTGGCGGCGCAAGATGTACTGACTTTCCTGAAAGCCCAAGAAACGGCGATTGCTGAGCAACTAGCCTCGGCCAAACGCAATTTTGAGATTGGCTCAGCGACCATCACCGATACCAACGAAGCGCAAGCCAGTTTTGATCTGGTGCTGGCACAAGAAATTGCCGCCACCAACAATCTGAAGTCGCGCGCAGTACGTTGCAGCAAATTATTGGACAAGCCCCGGCTGCGTT
>NZ_JBRIIQ010000176.1:0-4405 GCF_052976905.1 Glaciimonas sp. GG7
ACTTCGATACGCCCTATGGGCTACTCAGTACGAACGGATTTTTTAAACTTCAAATCGATGGCGAGTTGCCACGCCAGCCACGGCAATACATTGATCGGGCAAGTGTCGGGGTTATAAAGCTGACGCAACGGGACCGGGATGTCGGAGATCCGCGCCATGGTGGCTTCGAGGGCGCGTTCCTGCGGCGTGGTGTTGGGCGGCAACAGCGATTTGATGACCTTACGCATCGCTACCACCATTCTCGATCGTCATGCCATCGCAGTACGAGGCTTGATGTGGGGATACGATCAGGTCTGCGCCAGGTGCGATGAGCTTGACCCGTTGCACGCCATCGACGTGCAACGCCGCGTAAATCCCGGACAAGGTCGGTCCCCGGCCTATCCGATGGGTCTCGGTGACATAGTGCCGGAGGCGCTTTTGCGCTTCGAGTATGACCACCGTTGCATCCGGGCCGGGAAAGGTATGCAGCTTAGCGACGACTTGATAACGGATGATTTCGGCAGCCTGAGCTTGCACATAATCGGTCAGGGGGCGAACGTTATCGGCTCCCAGACTGCTGGCCACGATGGCGATCAATTCAGGGGATGCGATGCCGTATTCTTCTCGCGAAAGTATGGTCACAACCACCACGCCGGGCGACGGACTGGTAGCCGAGGCGTCCAGCACACGGGCGTCAGCACCCAGCGCATGAAAGATATACGCACCTTCTGGACCTGCGACCGAAAAGCCATGCGGGGCAAGTTGAATCCGTGTACGAAAATCGGCATTCGACTCCATTACGGCGTCAACCCCCTTATCTGGATCGGCAGGCGTGACTTGCAAACGCGGCACGTCCATTAATGCGCCGAGATGATCAAGATCACTATCCATCGCATACGCCAGCATCACCCCGCGCGCGCCTTCGTTGACGCGCTGGCGGATATGTAATTCGCGGTAGGCGGTGACCTGCAAAATCTTCATGGCCGGGTCGGATTCCAGCAAACCGTCGAAGGACGGATCGCGTGCGATCAGGTCAGCTAATTGCGCGGCCAGTATCGTCTCGAAGTCGAGCGCTTCAATCATGTTGGGGACCGGCAGGCGTGACAGATCGATGGCGGAGGTGCTCATTGATGATCTCCCTGACTGGCTGGCACGGCGATCTGCACGCTTTGTTCGTCGGCGATGCCTTCCAGAATGAGTGTCGCCTTGCCGTATTGATCGCGCTCCAGTTGCAAGCCGGTGAGTTGCATACGCGGCTCCCACAATCGCACCGCGTGGGCGGTCGCGGCATAGATGCGCAAGGTGGTTGCGCCGTTTAAGGGCTGATCGATCAACTCAGGGACTTCGGAACCATAGCTACGGCGCATCAGACGCGAACCGATAGGCGTAGTCAGAATGTCGGCCAGCGACTGGCGAATATGCGCAAGGCCGGACAAGGCGCGTCCGTTGCTGCGGTGCATGCCGGTCATTGCGGACCACCGGTATTATCGCCGCCGCGTTCGATGCCGCCATGCGTGTGGCCGGTCAGGCTGATGCCACGGGCGACGATATCGCCGCTGGCGTTGAGCTGGCCTTTGATGACCGCTGCTGTGCCGCCATCGGCTCCGGCAGACACGGCCATGCCAGCATTGAGCGAACTCAAGCCGTTGACGATCAGATTTTTTTGTACGGTCAGGTTGCCGGTGCAGATCGTGTCTTCCGCATTCGAAGTCACCTTGCCGGGGAACGCGCTCACGCTGGTCCCATCCGGCAGCGTCGCGCTTAAGGCGTGGGTGGCGCTGTCGTATTGCACGACCGCACCGTCGCTATAACGCGTGGTGTGATGGGCCGGATTGGTCGACGGTGGCGCAAATTGATCGGAATATACGGCGGACAAAATCACGCCGTTCTCGAAGTCGCCTTCCGGGGATAACAAGATGATTTGTTCGCCTAACGATGGCGGCCACCACGTTTGCGCATCGCCAGCACGGGTAGCCGCCCACGGTCGCCAGTTGGTCAGGTTGTTGCCGACACGGACCCGCACGCGTCGCGCATCGTGATCGATCTCGGCAATTGTGCCAAGGCGGATCAGATTGAGGATCAAACGGAATAATTCGGAGGTGTCAGCAGTCATGCGATGCATGTTGCCGGGTTGCTGATGTCAGTGCATTAAGCGCGGGGTTGATAAGCGGCTTAGCGACTTGGTGGTAGTGCGCGACAAACGCAGGCGCGTGAGACAGTAGCAACCTAGAACGCGGCGACGTGGACAGTGCAACTAACACCGACCACGCCACCGTACCGGCAGAAGTACCTGCAAGCAAGGCCCAAGGCCGCGCCGCCTGATCAGGCGAGGCGAAGGCTAGCATAGTTATGCAGGTAAACCTATATGCAGGACATCCGCTGCGGGACTTGTTCCCGCAAACTTGGCGAGGGCGATTACATCGCACTTGCTATTAAATGCCCACGTTGCGGCACGTTGAATCAATTTAACACCCATCCCTTGAGGGCCACGCGCCCCGCACCAGCATGCCGCCGAGCATCCGAATCTGGAGTACCTCATGGATGCAAGTCCGATCATTCCATGGCTGGGCGGCAAGCGCCGTCTGGCTGACAAACTTATCCCATTATTTCCGCCGCATGAATGCTATGTCGAAGTATTTTGCGGTGGTGCGGCGCTGTATTTTTTACGGCCAGTGCCAGCCCGTACCGAAGTCATCAACGATATCAATGGCGAACTGGTGAATCTGTACCGCGTGGTACAACACCACATGGAAGAGTTCGTGCGCCAATTCAAATGGGCGATTTCCAGCCGCCAGATTTTTAAATGGCAACAGGCGGTGCGTCCGGAGACGCTGACCGATATTCAGCGTGCTGCGCGGTTTTACTATCTGCAACAGCATGCGTTTAGCGGGAAAGTGGTCGGGCAGAATTTCGGTACCTCGACGACGGGACCAGCGATTAATCTGTGCCGGATCGAAGAGAATTTGAGTGCCGCACATTTGCGGCTGGCGGGGACGTATGTGGAAAATTTGCCGTGGCTGGAATGCATGCAGCGTTATGACCGGCCACACTCATTCTTTTACCTTGATCCACCGTATTGGCAAACTGAGGGCTATGGTGTGCCGTTTGGCTTTGAACAGTATCAGCTGATGGCGGAGTTTATGCGTACCTGTAAGGGTAAAGTGATGGTGAGTATTAACGACCACCCGGATATCCGGGCGGTGTTTGAGGGCTTGACGATGATGGGGCTGGATATTAAATACAGCCTGGGGAGCGTGCATGGCCAGCCGGGGATTAGTAAGGAGTTGGTGATTGCTAATTGGGATATTGCGACGTCGGGGGGATTGTTTTAACGTGGAAATTTGTTTAATATACGCTTTTGGCGTACATTAAACCTATGCGATACGAATTTATTGAAACCAGCTTATTTTCTGCCAATGTCTATGATTATCTGACTGACGAGGAATATAAAAATCTACAAGAGTATCTTTCCGACAATCATGATGCGGGCGATATTGTTCGCGGTTCGGGAGGCGTACGAAAGGTACGTTGGGCACGGGCCGGAGCGGGTAAATCCGGCGGCGTCCGAGTCTGTTATTACGTACGCACGCAAGGCGGACAAATTTTGATGCTGGTTATTTATGCAAAGAGTAATCGTGCTGCCATACCCGGCCATATTCTTAAACAATTGAAGGAGATATTTGATGAAGCTGACTGATAAAGAATTAATGGAGCGGGATGCCAAACGCGATATTGGCGCAGAACTTTTGCAGGCTGCGCAAGAGTTACGTAGCGGAAAATGGGCGCGCAAAACGACGTTTGAAGTCTTGCCGGACGGATGTATGCGACGTCTGATCGTACGTTCGGATGGGACTGTCGAAAAAGACGAGGTGCTTAGCGGACCGAAGTGGGAGTTGATGGCCGCTCGCGCCGGGTCCGGCATGTCGCAAGGTGAATTTGCTAAAGCCATCGGTGTTTCCGTGCGGACTTTGCAGGAATGGGAGCAAGGTCGCAAGTCACCATCCGGGCCAGCACAAACACTGTTAAAGATTGCCAGCCGTCATCCTGAAATGTTGCGCGAAGTATCGATAGGTTAAATTTCAGATACCTCCGGGTAGTCAAAGCGCTGGTTAGGCCTTTGTCAAATGCCGCAACAGCGCATCCCGAATCAGCTCCCGATCCAATGCACTAAATCCTAGCAGTCCCCGGGCTGGATACTGATATTCCGGCCCTTTCTTCGACACTCGGTCACTCAGTCCCTCCTGATGCACCCGCGCAATCCGCGCCGCTCTCCCAAAAAATCCGACCGATAGCTGATTGGCGTCCGGCTTGATCTTCAGGTTGGCCGCCGTGCGCAGCTTGCTGAACATGGCAGCTTTTTGGCGTTTGATGCGGCCTTGTTTGCCGCGCATTTTTTTGCGCTGTTTGCGTGCCGCGTAAGCGTTGC
>NZ_JBRIIQ010000177.1:0-4279 GCF_052976905.1 Glaciimonas sp. GG7
GCTGATGACATGTTTGAGCGTAGCGAGTTGGTCATCAGACCCGGCTGGCGGTAGGGAAATTTGGGGACCCCGCAGGGGCAGCGGCATCTGCGGTCGCCTTTTCTTTGGTTACTTTCTTTTGGCGAAGCAAAAGAAAGTGACCGGCTGCCGGGCCGCCCCCGGCAAGCATCAACGGAGTAGCAAACGTATTCAACAACGACGACCGACCGAACAAGCCGAGCCAATAAAAAAAGCCCGGATTTCCGCAAAATACAAGGCGAAAAAACCGGACTCTTCTACAACGACTATGCGAGCTGATAACAGCCGTATCACAACCTATTTTCTACCACCCAATCAACGCTCCGAAATAGCATCCACCACACACAACGCCGTCATATTCACAATCCGCCGCACCGTAGCCGACGGCGTCAAAATATGCACCGGCTTAGCGCAACCAAGCAAAATCGGCCCAACGGCAACACCGTTACCAGAAGTCGTTTTCAGCAAGTTATAGGCAATATTGGCAGCGTCAATATTCGGCATCACCACCAAATTCGCTTCCGCTTTCAACGGCGAATCCGGCATCACTTTTTTCAGCAAACTCATATCCAGCGCGGTATCGCCGTGCATTTCACCATCAATTTCCAGATCCGGTGCACGTTCACGCACAATCGCTAACGCCTTGCGCATTTTTTGCGCAGAAGCGCTATTGCTGGACCCGAAGTTGGAGTGCGATAGCAAGGCTGCGTGTGGCTTGATGCCGAAACGCTGCATTTCTTCCGCTGCCAGAATCGTGATTTCGGCAAGTTGTTCCGCCGTTGGATTCTCGTTGACGTGGGTATCGACTAACACCAATTGACGATTCGATAAAATCAAGGCGTTCATTGCGGCATAGACGGTAACGCCTTCACGACGGCCTAATACTTTGTCGATGTAGGTCAGATGTAAATCGTGGGTGCCGTAGGTACCGCAAATCATGCCGTCGGCATGACCCTTGTGAATGGCCATCGCGCCAATCAGTGTGTGGCGACGACGCATTTCGAGCTTGGCGTATTGCTCGGTCACACCATGACGCTTGGTCATGGCCAGGAATGTCTGCCAGTAATCGCGATAGCGTTCATCGAAGTCAGGATTGATGACTTCAAAATCGACATCGAGTTTAAGACGCAAACCAAACCGTTCGATCCGTTGTTGGAGCACAGCTGGGCGGCCAACCAGAATCGGCTTGGCGAGATTTTCATCGACTACGATTTGGACAGCCCGCAAGACGCGTTCTTCTTCACCTTCGGCAAAGACAATCCGTTTTTTGGCAGCCGGGGCTTTCTTGGCGATCTGAAACATCGGACGCATGAAAGTGCCGCTGTGATAGACGAACTGTTGCAGACGCTCGGTGTAGGCTTCCATGTCTTTGATCGGACGCGATGCAACGCCGGAGGCTTCAGCCGCTTTTGCCACGGCTGGCGCGATCTTGATCATCAGACGCGGATCGAATGGCTTAGGGATAATGTAGTCGGGGCCGAACGACATATTGGCGATGCCGTAAGTGGCGGCGACAACGTCGGACTGCTCGGCTTGCGCCAGATCAGCAATCGCGTGCACGACGGCGATTTCCATCTCACGGGTGATGGTGGTTGCGCCGCAATCGAGTGCGCCACGGAAAATGTAGGGGAAACACAGAACGTTGTTGACCTGATTTGGATAGTCCGAACGGCCAGTCGCCATGATGACGTCATCGCGTACTTCGAGCACATCTTCAGGAAGAATTTCAGGATTTGGATTAGCCAGCGCCAACACTAACGGACGCGGTCCCATTGCCTTGACCATGTCTTGCTTGAGCACGCCGCCAGCGGACAGGCCGAGGAAAATATCTGCGCCGGGCATCAAATCGGCAAGTTTGCGAGCTTCGGTTTTACGGGCGAAGCGCAGTTTGTCGGGGTCCATCAACTCGACCCGGCCTTCGTAGACTACTCCTGCGAGATCGGTGACAAAAATATTTTCAATCGGGAAGCCCAGATCAACGATCAGATCGAGACAGGCCAGCGCCGCAGCACCTGCGCCGGAGACGACCATTTTGCATTGTTTGATGTCTTTACCGACGACTTTGAGGCCATTAAGAATGGCTGCGCCGACGATGATGGCGGTGCCGTGCTGATCGTCATGGAAGACCGGAATCTTCATGCGGTCGCGCAATTTACGTTCGATTTCGAAGCATTCCGGCGCTTTGATGTCTTCTAAGTTGATACCGCCGAAAGTTGGTTCCAGAGAGGCGATGATGTCGCACAGTTTGTCTGGATCGGTTTCGTTGATTTCGATATCGAAGACGTCGATACCGGCGAATTTTTTGAACAGCACGCCCTTGCCTTCCATCACCGGCTTGGAGGCCAGCGGACCAATGTTGCCGAGGCCCAACACGGCTGTACCGTTGGTGATGACGGCGACCAGATTGCCGCGCGCTGTGTAGCGGAAGGCGTTGGCCGGATCAGCGACGATTTCTTCACAAGCAGCAGCTACGCCGGGTGAATACGCCAGCGCCAGATCGCGTTGCGTCGTTAAGGTTTTGGTCGCGGTAACACTGATCTTGCCGGGAGTCGGAAACTCGTGATATTCGAGTGCAGCCTGGCGTAATTCTAAGCGGAGTTCTTCTTTTTTATCGATCATCGAATCCATACGCTGCTGCCTCTGATTAGTCTGTTGAAAGGAGGCTAATTTTAGCAGACTGGAGGGTTGGACTTATGCGTATTTGGTATGAATACTGTGTCTGATAAGTACTATCCACAGAGGGGATTTTGGGTATTAATGGTGCAGTTACGGCAGAAAGTAATTCTCAAATAGATATCTACCTGGGGATTGCAAAATCTTTCGGATTTCTCAAGCAAGTAAACATTCCCATGCTGACTGCATCAGTTGATCTTAGAAAAAAGCGTATTTTGTATTTGAACGCCTGCGCAAAATCAAGGCAGAGAAGGAAAATTGCGCATTT
The DNA here is from genome assembly GCF_052976905.1 of Glaciimonas sp. GG7. Lineage (NCBI taxonomy): Bacteria > Pseudomonadati > Pseudomonadota > Betaproteobacteria > Burkholderiales > Oxalobacteraceae > Glaciimonas > Glaciimonas sp. GG7. The sequence continues at coordinate 2,960 of NZ_JBRIIQ010000177.1, forward strand.
ATGCGTATAGTCTCCTCACCGAAGCCGCATAGGTAATTACCGAAAGCTTGCTAAAGTCCAAAAGATCGGAAAGGTTTAGCTGCTAGCGAGGGTTGAAGTAAGCTAAGCGCCGCCACAGATCTCTGTGGTTCCACCAGGAGTGGAATAGCCAAGAGAGTTCCTCGCGTATTTGAAAGCTCCCTCAGGGGAGCTTTCTTCATTTCCGGCCCTGCTTCGGATAACCCTACACACGACAGGACTACGACATCTCCGCAATCAACGCCACAATCTCCGCCCCATACGTCTCCAGCTTCTTCTCCCCTACCCCACTCACACCGCGTAAATCATCGAGCGACCCCGGCTGCGCTTTGGCGATCTCTCGCATCGTTGCATCATGAAAAATCACATACGCGGGAACGTTGTGTTTGCGCGCCGTCTCGACCCGCCACCAGCGCAGTTTGTCGAATATCGCCTGCTCGGCGCTCGATAAATCGGACTCAACATAGCCTTTGGGCTTGCTGGTGCTGGCGCGTTTTTGTTTGACGGGTTTTTGATATTCGCGCAACTGGACTTGCAGTGCGCCGCGCAGGACTGGTTTGGCGGCGTCGGTGAGTTTGAGGGCGTTGTAGGCTTCGGAATCAACGCTGACTAAGCCTAACGCGATCGATTGACGCAAAATGGCGCGCCATTCTTGCTCGCTGCGGTCGCTGCCGATGCCGAATGTGGATAAATCGTTGTGGCGCCATTGTTTGACTTTGTCGGAGTCGATTCCGCGCAGCACGTCTAAGACGTGCATGGCGCCGAAGCGTTGATCGACGCGATAGATGGTGGAGAGCAGTTTTTGGACGACGACCGTGGCGTCGAATGAGACCGGCGGGTTCATGCAGGTATCGCAATTGCCGCAACGGCTGGACTCTTGACCAAAATAGTCGAGCAGGCGCACGCGGCGGCAATGCAGGGTTTCGCATAGGCCGAGCATGGCGTCGAGCTTGACGCCGAGGACGCGTTTGAAGGTTTCTGCGGCTTCGGATTCGTCGATCATGCGGCGCTGTTGGACCACGTCTTGCAGGCCGTAGGCCATCCAGGCATTGGCGGGGCCGCCGTCGCGTCCGGCGCGACCGGTTTCTTGATAATAGCCTTCGATGCTTTTGGGCAAATCCAGATGGGCGACGAAGCGCACATCGGGCTTGTCGATACCCATGCCGAAGGCGATTGTTGCGACCATGACGATGCTTTCTTCGCGCAAAAACCGTTTCTGGTGCTTGCTGCGGGTGGCGTAGTCCATGCCTGCGTGGTAGGGCAAGGCATTGATGCCTTGCTGGGCTAAAAATTCGGCGGTTT
>NZ_JBRIIQ010000178.1:0-4014 GCF_052976905.1 Glaciimonas sp. GG7
TCTCCGACTCAGTAGTTCTATGCCGAGTACCACGGACAAGCACGAATCGATAACGGCAACGCTGGACGCCGCCATTGAAACCTATAACAACACGCTGCTGCAATCACTGCAAAGCGTCGCCGACCAAATCGTCAAGCTCAAATCGATCAGCTTGCAACGCGAACAGGCGATACGCGCCATGACCTTAGCCCAGCAATCGGCCACGCTTGTACAGCGCAGCTTTAAAGCCGGTCTGACGTCCTATCTCAACGTCATTCAAAGCCAGACAGCAACGCTGCAAGAGCAACAACGCGTGGCACAAACACGGGCGGCTTATCTCGATGCGTGGGCGCAATTGATGCAAGCGCTGGGGGGCGGACTGGGGGATGATTTGCCGCGTCCGGCGACTGGGGAAGTGGCATCATCAACAAAATAATTAGGGCATGTTGACATTCAAATTTAAAAACTCCGTTCGTACTGAGTAGCCCTTCAGGGCGTATCGAAGTATATGCATATGTGTGCGATTCTTCGATACGGCACTTCGTGCCTACTCAGTCCGAACGGACTTAGTAGAGCTCACCCCTTATATCTCAACACGCACTAAGCATCACTCACTTCATGCCAGACTACATGACCCGACTCGCCAAAAAAACCAACAGCCATTGGCTACTCACCCAAGCCCCAACCTGCTATACATGCTCAAGATGTTGCTAGCGATTTTTCTGGCGATGGGCTTGTCGATGCTGTTTGATTTACCCAAGCCCGGCACCGCCATGATCACGGTCACCATCGTCATGCAGCCCGGCAGCGGACTCGTGATGGCAAAGGGGTTTTATCGTTTCGTCGGCACCTTGGTCGGCGTCATTGTCTCGGTCGTTCTGGCGGCCAGCTTTACGCAACAGCCGCTTTTCTTTTTAATCGCCGGTGCACTCTGGATGGCGCTGTGCACCGCTGGCTCGATCACTTTTCGCAATTTTCAATCGTACGCATTTGTACTGGCTGGCTACACGCTGGTCATCGTCGGTTTACCTGCTGCACTGGCACCGGATCAGGCTTTCGATATTGCCACCACGCGCCTGAGCGAAGTCATGCTAGGCCTGCTCTGCGCAGGCGTGGTCAGCGACGTCATCTTTCCCAAGCGCCTGTCGGACGCCGTACTGGAAATCATCGGCAAACGCTTCGCGCATTTCTCCCAAGTTGTGCAGCCCGCATCCGGCAATACAAAAACGCAACCCGACCGCGACAGCATGATGCTGCGCCTGATCGGTGAAATCATCGCGCTGGAAAACCTGCGTACTTCATCGACCTTCGAGGGTGCCACCGGCCAGTTGCAAAGCGATCACGTGCGCCAGCTCAATACCGCCTTCATGACGGTATCGACTACGTTTCATTCGCTCGATCAATTATTTCTGCGCCTGCACCGTAGCGAAAAATTCAATACCTTCAATGCCGTCATGATGGAATACAAGGCCATCGTCAGTATTCTTAACCATGACAAGGACGCTATTGCCCGGCGCTTGCTGCAATGCCGCCAACACCTGCCGGAACGCTTAGCCGCATTGCGCCGCGCACTCGCACTGAGCATCGCCGAGATGCGCAATCTGGGTCCGCAACACAATGGTGACGCCCTGTCAGACTTCGATTCCGCCGCCGCCTTGTTGCTACGTTTTACCGATGAGTTACGCCACTACATCCGGATTCACAATGCCGTACTCAATCGCGACCATGCATTACCGGACGATCTTTTTATCGCCGCGCATTACGTCAATCGCACCGACCCGGTGTTGGTGGCGATGTCGGCTTTGCGCGCCGCGGTGGGCTTCTCTATCTCGATGCTGTTCTGGCAGCAAAGCGGCTGGCCTTCGGGCATCGACGCCGTGATCTTTGCCACCGTTGCCAGCGCCTTGTTTGCCGCCGCGCCTGCACCGACCAAAACGATTATCGGTTTTATGCAGGGCGCAGCGCTGGGGGGATTACTAGGCTTTATCTGTGCTTACTATGTCCAGCCGGGTGCGCAAACTTTCTTGATGCTGTGTCTGTCGCTGGCCCCCTTTATCCTGCTCTGTACGTGGCTGACAACACAACCGAAACATGCCGGTCTCGGCGCTGGTGCGCTGATATTTTTTCTCTCTTACGCAGCCGTCGGCAATGTCTATACGTTCGACTATCTGGCATTTCTCAACGGCATGACGGGCGGTCTGATCGGCTGCGCGATTGCAGCTATCACCTTTATGATCATCGACCCGGCCGATAGCCGCTGGGCCAAAATACGGTTGGTGCGGACACTGCGCCGTCAGGTGGTCGATGGCTGCAACCAGGCGACGACCGGCTTATTAGCCCGTTTTGAAAGCGGCACCCGCGATCTGGTGGGCCGCTTCGCGATGTCGCATTCGATCGCCAACGCAGAAGATCGCGAAGTCATGGCATGGCTGCTCTCGGTGTTTGAAATCGGACGCGCCGTCATTCATCTGCGCGAAGACAGCGCTCCGGCCATCGCAACCACGGCGGCGCACACCGCGATTAACCATAGCGTGGAAGCTATCGCCTGGTTGTTCTCGCACGCCCATGCAAAAGCGCGCAATCTCGAACGCGCGCTTGATGCCGTTGTCAGCGCCATCGCCGCTTGTCGGGCCGAACCGGCGATGCCACATTACGCCGCAGTGCTGGCTAATCTGCATTTGATACGCACCTCCCTGCTCGAACATACGTTGCCCATCGCCCTCTCCAGCACTTCTTCTTCAGGAATTTACAATGCCGCGTGAAATCGCTTTTTTCGATGCGCTCGTCCCCACCTTGTTATTGATCTTTGTCGCTTGCGTGATCCTGCAATTCGTCCTGGACTGGCTGCTCACGCGTTTGCGCCTGTATCGCTACGTCTGGCATCCCAGCCTGTTTCGCATCGCCCTGTTTTTTTGTATTTTTAGCGGTGCAGGATTATTCCTGCGCGCTGCCTGAGACCTCTATGAACTTATCGACTGTTATCAAAACCCTGCTCAAGATAGCGATCACCGTGATCGTCGTCGCCCTTGCGCTCTGGCTCACCCGCATCTTGTGGGACCGCTACATGAACTCACCCTGGACCCGTGATGGCCGCGTGCGCGCCGACGTCATCAGCGTCGCCGCCGATGTGTCCGGTCGCGTCATCGCCGTCCCGGTGGGCGACAACGCTTATGTCCACAAAGGTGACGTCCTGATGAAAATCGATCCCGCCCACTACACGTTAGCACTAGCCGAAGCCAACGCCATGGTCGCCCAACGGCGCGTAGCCCTGAGCATGAAACAGCGCGACGCCGCCCGCCGCGCCATGCTCGACGGCGACGTCATCTCCAACGAAAACCGCGAAAATTCCAGCGCCGACGCCTCCGCAGCGCAAGCCATGTATCAAGCCGCCTTAGCCACCCGCGACATGGCCAAACTCAATCTGGAACGCACAACCGTACTCGCCCCGGTCGATGGCTGGATCGCCAATCTGAACGTCCACGCTGGCGACTTTGCGCAGATTGGCGTGCCTAAGCTAGCGGTGATCGATGCCAAGTCGTTCTGGGTGTACGGCTATTTTGAAGAGAACAAATTACCGTTTATGCAGGTCGGCGACAAAGCCGAAATGCGCCTCCTGGGCAGCGAAAAACTACTCACCGGCCACATCGACAGCATCGCCCGCGGCATCACCGACCGCGACAACGGCCCCGGCACAAATGGTCTGGCGAATGTGAATCCAAGTTTTAATTGGGTGCGCTTAGCGCAACGGGTGCCGGTGCGGATTCATATTGATACGGTGCCCACAGGGGTCACGCTGGCGGCGGGAATGACTTGTAGCGTGATTGTTAAACCGGCTGAAAAAGGTACGCAATAAATGGCGCAATTCAGTGGCTCGGTTAATAAACCCGACCGCCCTGAGTAGCCCAGCGTATCGAAGGGTACGGCACTTTGTGACTGCTCAGTCCGAACGGCTAAGTGATACATCACCAATTTTGAATATGAAAAAGAAAAAAAAAAAAAAAAAAAAAAAAAAAAAAAAAAAAAAAAAAAAAAAAA
>NZ_JBRIIQ010000179.1:0-3955 GCF_052976905.1 Glaciimonas sp. GG7
GCAGTCGGTGATAGCTTCTCTAAGCGCCCGGTTCATCGAGCACGAATCGATGACGACAGAATAAACAGAATGATCGAGGTAATGAACAATCGCACCTGACCAAAGCGCTGGGTCAGCCAGCCGGTCAGCGGTACTGAAATCGCGTTGGCCACCGCGAACGATGTGATAACCCAGGTTCCTTGTTGCGGCGATACGCCCAAGTCGCCGGAGATGGCGGGAATCGAAACGTTCGCAATAGATGAATCGAGTACGTTCATGAACACGGCTAGCGATAGTGCTACCGTGCCCAGAACCAGTTTTCCACCCGTTAAAGGCTGCAACGGCTGGCGTGATGGATTAGGGGAACTCATGCAGGCATTCCGGTGTGGTTAGTGTGCAAAATACCACGTAAAATGATAGAGAAAAGGTTCAGCATTTCACGCAGTTCGTTGCCGCAGATTTTAATGCGCGCTGTTGGGTGCATTGTTCGCAGCAATGATGCGATGGATAATGGCATCGGCTTCATCGCCCGATTTATCGAACACATCTGTCTTGTAAGCCGGCATCGTCCGCGCCGCAGAACCAGCGGTCAGCGATGTTCCTTCGGTATTGGCAATATCGACATTCACATCCATAGAAACGCCGATCCGCAAAGGATGGGTTTCCAGCTCTTTAGGATCCAACGTAATGCGCACAGGGATGCGTTGCACAATCTTGATCCAGTTACCGCTGGCATTTTGTGCTGGCAACAATGCGAAAGCCGAACCAGTGCCCGCCGCCAGGCCAGAAACCTTGCCGTGATATTCGATTTTCGAGCCGTACAAATCAGACTTTAATGTCACCGGCTGGCCGATACGCATATTGGAAATCTGTACTTCCTTAAAGTTGGCATCAACCCACAGCGCATTTAACGGCACGATCGATAGCAATGTCGTACCGGCGGCGACCCGTTGACCAACCTGGACTGACCGTTTAGCGATGTAGCCGGTAATCGGTGCTGGCAAGGTTGTGCGAGCGTAGTTCAGATACATAGTGCGTACCTGGGCTGCGGCGCGTAACACATTGGGGTGCTGTGCCACGTTCGTTTTGTCCGTCAACACATGGTTCGATGCAAGTTGTTCGACGGTTGCTTGTAACGCAGCATCGGCAGCTTGCAAAGCCACTTTGGCGTGCTCCAATTCTTCCTTAGACACAGCGCCGGTGGCGATCAATTGTTGGCGGCGCGCCAGATCGGCACGTGCTTTGTTGACTTCCGATTGACGCGCAGTCACGTTGGCATTCAGTGCGCTGTTATTGACAAATAACGTACGGACTTCACGAACGGTCTGCGCCAGTTGCGCTTCGGCCTGGTCGAGGGCGACTTTAGCATCGGCCTGATCCAACTCAATCAGTGCTTTGCCCGCATGGACAAGTTCGGTATCGTCGGCATTGATGGCGATGACGGTACCGCTTACCTGAGGCGTTACCTGTACCACGTTACCGGAGACGTACGCATCGTCGGTACCTTCATAATGACGGGCAAACACGAACCAATAAGCGCCGTAAGCAATCAACAAAATAATCAGGATAACGGTCGTCACTATGAGCAGGCCACGACGCTTGCCTTTGGTTTCAACCGGGGTTTCGACGTTGGGCACGCCAGCGCTAGCGGGAGTAGGCGCAACGGTAGGGTCTTGTGGAGTTTGATTTGGTGTGTTCATGACGCTGCATTCGCAAGAGTTGGACGGATCGATGAGAAATGATGACTATTTTTGGCATCAGGCGTGCTGGTGTTATCCGCCTCTGGCACCAACCCTTCGGTGCTGGCATCAAAGCCACCGCCCAAGGATTTGATGAGACCTACGCGTAGCATCGCCCGTCGCGCACGGGTATCGAGCTCTAGTTTGCGTTGCGACAAATAGGTAATGCGTGTGGCGACCACTTGCAGCATGTTGGCGGTGCCGACTTGTTGGCGTTGCTGCGCCAACTGCATACCGCGCTCTGCGGCTAAGGTTGCCGCTTGTTGATTGTTTTTTTCAATTTCAGCAGCGCGTAACGATTGCACCTGGTCCGAGACTTCGTGCAAAGCCTCGTTAAGCGCCTTGTTATAGGTCGCGACCGCACCGTCATAGGCGGCAACGCGCCCTTCGAGTTGTGCGCGCAAGGCACCGCCTTCAAAGATGGGCAAATGAATCGCAGGGCCAATCCCGTTGACGAAGCTCCCTTTACTCAGGAAATTTGTCCAACCAAGGCTGGACAAACCGACCATCGCTGACAGATTAACGTTGGGATAAAACTCAGTTTTGGCGACCTTGATGTCACTGAGCGCAGCCTCGACCTGCCAGCGCGCAGCAACGATATCGGCACGGCGTCCCAACAAGCCCAGCGGCAACTGGTTGGGCAGGGTGATGGCTGCCTCAGCCGGCAATGTTGGCTGGGGAATACTCAGTCCGCGATCCGGGCCTTGACCCAGTAACGCGGCGAGCTGATTGCGCGTCAATGCAATCGCTTCGTTCCACTGCGCATTTTCAGTACGCAGATTGGCGACTTGCAAGCGACTTTGCTGATTATCGCTTTGGGTGTCGAGACCCGCGGCAAAGCGCTGCTGCGTCAATTTATCGAGTTGATCACGCAAAGCTAATTGCTCATTGCTGACATCGAGCTGAGCATATTCTCGCGCTAGCTGAATCCATGCTTTGGCAACGGCGGTCGTCAATATCAACCGCGAAGCAGAATGTTCAGCTTCGGCTGCTTTGCTTTGCGATAGCGCTGAACGTAATTCAGCACCATGCTTGCCCCAAAAATCGAGATCGTAAGAAAAATTCAGCGCCAATTCATTGGCGGTCACGTACGCGCCACCGAAAGGAGGCGGGTAAATCGAATTTTCACTAAAGCGCGTGCGTGTGCTTGAAAAGCTGGCACCAACTTGCGGCTTGGAAGCAGCACCAGCCGCCTCCACCATCGCGCGTGCGGCGGCGACCCGGGACGCTGCAACTTGCAGATCAGGATTGCCAGCCAACGCCTCATCGGTAAGTTGCTGCAACGGCGCGCCGCCAATACTGGTCACCCAAGACGCATCAGGCCATTGGCCGCCTTGACCTGGCAACGACGTTGCCGTCGCGTAGTCGGTTGGTGCTTTCGTTTGCGCGCTGGTGTGAATGCCGCTCATATTGGCGCAAGCTGCCAGCAAAACGGCGACGGCGCAGACTGCAAGACGCTGTATGCCGCGCTGTATGCCTATGATGGGCGAAGCGCGTCGGGATGGAATGGGATGAATATTCATTGGAATGATGTATGTGATTTGTTTAAAGCAATTATTGATGGTGTCATGTTTTAAATGGATGTTCTATCAATACACAAGTACAAAGGCGCTTAAATTGCCATTGTCTGGTCAATGAATTTTAATGACAGAATTTTGTGTGTTGTTGGCAAGTGCGCGACGCAATAAAGATTTCAAAAAACCGATTTCTTCAGCAGTAAAACCTTCAAAATGCTGATTTAGTACTGCGCAAAAAGCAAGGGGGACTTTTTTAGCCAGCTCCACACCATCATCGGTCAGGCCGAGCTTAACCAAGCGCCGATCTAACGGGCATGGCTCGCGCGAAATTAAACCACGCGTGTTGAGTCGATCGATCATTCGCTTCATAGAAGCTGCGTCGGTAAAGGTTTCACGGGTTAAGTCGGCAGCTGTTGAATATTTTCCAGTAGAAAGCATCAACAGAATCGCTGCCTGTCCATGGGTGACGCCATAGTCGCTTAATAGCTCGTCCGAACTTTTCGTCAACATAGCCCGCGTGCGTGCGAGCAGGTAGCCGATGCTATCTTCGATTTGATAGGTGTCAAATTGGAAAAGTGGCGTGTTATTGCTAACTGGATTGTTCACTTGATTTCTTTATTAATAATTGCCTAGACAAGAATATACATGAATTTAAAGATGTTCGTCACCAGCCGTATTACAGAAAAACAACAAGCATGAAAAAAGGGAGCAATTCGAATG
>NZ_JBRIIQ010000180.1:0-3847 GCF_052976905.1 Glaciimonas sp. GG7
ATTGAAAACAATGTATTTTTTTCACGAGATAATGACAATCAGAATACTCTGCAACACAATAATATTGATCAGGATGTAGATAAGCAAGGCAATACCGAACCTGTCTGTGTATCAGAAATAAACAAAAAAACATTACTAACTCCTTTAAGCCTGTCGAAGACTAAGCCAACCAATTTTAAATTGAATATATATCCTTACAAGATTTCTAATGGCAAACCATTTTTACCATTTGATTTTAAAAATAAAAACAACAATAACAAAGATGAAAATAATAATCCTCTGCCCAAAACCACTATAACTCCATTAAAAATATCGCCCAAACAAATCTTTAGTTTTAAAAATACCATTGTGGAAGACACCCGGAGGTTTCAAGCGTTGAAAAAATTAGAAGGTAAGTAGCTTTAATTAACAATTAATCTATCGACAACAAAGGAAATATTATGCCATCAATAATGCCAATTCCAGTCCGACTAATAACAAATCAAACAATATCATCTTGTAGAAATATGTTGCAGGCAATCGGAAGTGGTATTCGATCCAGATTGAGAAATTCCAGGAACATTAATTCTGTTACGTTAAATTCAATTACCTCCGATCCTGTTGCACAAACCAGTAATAGAAAATTTTATGTTTCTAATTTTACCAATGTATCTAAAATTACAAAAAATAATGGAATTAAAAATTCTGAAAAAATTAATGTATCAAAAGATAGTAAATCGAATATCAATGATGTAGTCATGAAAGTGGGGCGCAGTAAGTTTTATGCATTTCAGACATCTGATGACAAGATTATGCAAAAAAATGAAAGTGATAGTAATTTAATTAGTCCGGATTTTTACATTCCTGGCTATTCAGAAAAATTAACTAACTTCGTACATAAAGTTACAAAACTTACAAATTTAGATAAGCCAAATGAGTCAACTGTCGTTGAAGAGGTCATAGAAATACTCGACGAAATCTACGACTCGAGTAATGATGAAAATCCTGAAGCTTACTTTGTCCTGGCAAATGCCAAATTGGAAGATAAAATTGCATCATTCAATCAGATATTTGAGAATGTTATAAAAAGTGGAAATTTCACTTTTATATCTCAACAAACAATGTCGAAATTAACTACTGAGAATGAAGAAAAAATTCTATCTCATCCGTTATTTAAAAATATTGATTCAAACATTCCACAATCAAACTTATTACCGAATAGCGCAACATCATCTGACGCGATACACTCTGTCCCTAATACTTCCAGGTTTACTGTTTTCCCTGTTATTTCTACGGTTACTGGCACAACTGAGACGGATACTTTTACGCTTGATGATATCGATAATATTTTAGGCCCCATACCAACTCCTGAGGCTAAGGAAGGGGTTCGCGAATCCAGCTCATTAAATATTGAATTAATGGATTCAATACAAAAATATGATAGTTTTTATAATTCAAACGGTAAGAAAAATTCTGCGAAGTTGATGAGTGACACTATTGAAACAAATCCGGACATTCGAAATATTAGCCATAAAACACCTGAAGGACATTTTGTAAAATTTGAGGCAAACCCGCAAAAGGCACCACTTGCCAAAAATCCCGAGGTACAGAAATTTTTTGAAAAAGAAATTTTTAAAAATAAACAAGATGTCTCACACTTATATTTCAGCGCAAAAGATAAAGAATTTAACTCTCAAAATCCGCTTGTAAGTAGTTCACATTATTTTAAAAAAAATCCATCTTCGAAAATCAACACGAAGTCACCAGTTTCTAAAAAAATTACATCATTAAAAATAGAAAAAGATAGTGTTTCAAATAATTTAAAAAAATCACAGATACCCCTTAAAGCAACAACGGTTACGCAGGGCATTACCAGTTCATTAATAAATTCACAAATTATAGATAAGCTACATCCGATGTACTCATCTATGATTAAACCCATAGCTCCTACACCAGATAATATTATTCAAAAATCAAGCAAAGAATTAACAGGCTCTGAAAATGACTCAAGCGAAGTAAAAACAAAAATTATATTAAATAATAATGATTTCTTAAATTCAACATTTGATAATGATGAGACTTTGAATGATGTGTTATATCACGAAGAATTAAATGAATATGATGAATTAAATGATGAATTGAAAAAATTAATACCTGACGAGGGGAAAAGAAATCACATTATTCAAGAAATTAAAGAAAAAGCTGAGGATATACTCTCCTCTCACATAGATCAAAAAACAAAGTCTCTTGAAATAGCAATGACTACAAATGATATTTTAACAAATATAATAAAAGAACTGAAAGCATTAAAATCATCTTCATCGATCAATAAAACATCGCTTTTAAATTCTAGTCCGGCACTAATAGGATCACACGCATCTTTGAATCTGAACTTTCCAAAATTAGCAGTCAATGCTTTAATTGCGGATGAACTTACGACTTCTATAATGACGAATAAAGAAGTTAAAAATAATACTTTTGACACTAGTGAAATACAAGAATTTATTACGAATAATTTACCTTTAAAAATGTCTGATGATGAATACAAATTAAAACAAGGAGAAATGAACCTAAATCAGATAGATATTTTTGAAAAATTAGAAAATATCTTGATTCGTTTAGTATCAAATAAGACAGCCACAAAGATAGTAGACGAAATTTTTACACAGGCGAATAATGAATTTGAGAAATTTAATATTTTTGAAAAGAGTTTAGCTATTCGCATTCGAAAAAATGATCTTTTAGAACAAAGGATACTTGAAATATCTCCTACAGCTCTAAGGAAAATATAAACCATTTATGTAGTATCTTCGAATATAAAAAGTAAATAGATAGTATTAATAATCAGACTACGTTGAACCATGGTCATTTCAGAATATATTTTTGTTTATTTACAAAAATTGAATATTCGCGAAATCACCATGTTTAGCGTAGTCTTACTGGATTTAAGCCTGACTTTTTCACAAAATGTGTATTTCCCACTCCGAATCGAACATTTTTCCTCCCAAATCCAATCGACAAAACCCTTTAACGTAAATTGTTCTTGAATCATTTAAAAGGCCCCTTATGAACATATCCGTGCTAATGCAACGACTCGGTGTCTCACAAACGACATTGGTGAACGGCAACCTCACCGTTCATAGCCCGATTGACGGGACCTTACTTGCAAATATCTCCACGCACTCCTCTGAGCAAGCAATGGAAGCAATCACCAGGTCACAGCAAGCTTTTCTGGTGTGGCGGACCGTCCCGGCGCCGCGACGTGGCGAACTGGTGCGTTTGCTGGGTAACCTTTTGCGGGCGCACAAAGAAGATTTAGGGACGTTGGTGTCGTTGGAGACGGGGAAGATTCTGCAAGAAGGTTTGGGCGAAGTGCAAGAGATGATCGATATCTGCGATTTTGCCGTGGGGCTGTCGCGTCAGTTGTATGGCTTGACTATCGCCTCTGAGCGTCCGGGTCATCGGATGATGGAGAGTTGGCATCCATTGGGCGTTTGCGGGGTGATTTCGGCATTTAATTTTCCGGTTGCGGTGTGGGCCTGGAACGCGGCGCTGGCCTTTGTGTGCGGCAATAGCGTAGTCTGGAAGCCGTCGGAAAAAACGCCCTTGACCGGACTGGCCTGCGCGGCCTTGTTTGATCAGGCTTGCGCGGCATTTGGGGACGCGCCGCAGGGCCTGCTTGAGGTGATTATAGGCAACGAGGCAATAGGTGATGTGTTGGTGCGGGATATACGCGTGCCGTTGATATCGGCCACGGGATCAACCCGCATGGGGCGCGAGATCGGCCCGCGCGTGGCCGCGCGGTTTGGGCGCAGCATTCTTGAGCTGGGGGGTAATAATGCGGCGATCGTCGCGCCTAGCGCGGACT
>NZ_JBRIIQ010000181.1:0-3577 GCF_052976905.1 Glaciimonas sp. GG7
GTCTCCGACTCAGTAGTTCTATGCCGAGTACCACGGACAAGCACGAATCGATCGCCAGCAAGCCCGCCAGTGTGGAGACAAAGCTGGGCATGCCGAAGCGATTAAACATCTGCGCATACAGCAAGCCGATCAGCGCCCCGGTCGCCACAGCAGCAGCAATCGCCACCGCCACCGGCCAGCCATGATTGACCCACAGCACGCCCACGATGGAGGAGGCGAAACCGCTGACCGAGCCAACTGACAGGTCGATTTCGCCCACCATCAGAATACAGACGATGCCCAGCGAAATGACGCCGACCGTGGATGCATCAAACAGCATGTTGATGAGGTTATTGCTCGATAGAAAAATCGGGTTGATGCACTGGAAAATGGTCCAGATGATCGCCGTACCCAGGATGACGGGCAGAAACCCCAGATCGCCCGAGCGGATACGGTCGATGAAACTACGGATCGCGCCACCGAAGCCGCTGGCGACCTGATAGCGCTCATCGCTGCGGTCTAGTAGCGCTGCGGCTGGTGCCGCGTTGTTGGTAGGGCTGGTCATGGTTGATCCTGTGGTTGATCCGACTGAATGTTGCGTTCAGACTCGCGCCGATGCGAGCGCCGTGATACCGAGTTGTCCGACGCCCCGGTAATCGCACTCACCAGTTCCCCATTAGTCGCATCGGGTGCGAAGACGCCGTTGTTCTTGCCCAGGCGTAGCACGACAATTTTATCGGCCACGGCCCGCACATCCTCCATGTTGTGACTAATCATCACGACCGCCAGCCCTTTGGCGCGTACCCGTTCAATCAAATCCAGCACTTCAGCCGTTTGCGCCACGCCGAGCGCGGCAGTCGGTTCGTCGAGCAGAATCAGTTTCGGCTCCAGCAGCAACGAGCGTGCAATCGCCACCGTCTGGCGTTGACCGCCAGAGAGGGACGCCACCGGAATCCGTACGCTCGGTATCCGCGCCGAAAGCTCCTTGAGCAGCTTCCAGGCCTTGACCTCCATCGCGACTTCGTCCAACTGGAAGGGGTTGAGCTCCTTGCCCAGAAAAATATTGCCCACCACGTCAAGGTTCTCGCACAGCGCGAGATCCTGAAACACGGTGGCAATACCAAGCGCCAGCGAGGCGCTCGGATCTGCCATGACCACCGGCTTGCCGCAAAAGGTCATCGTGCCTGTGGTCGGCTGATGTACGCCGGACAGGATTTTGACCAGCGTGGACTTGCCAGCGCCATTGTCGCCAACCAAGGCAACCACCTCTCCCGCATAGACGTCAAGATCGATATCGGTCAGCGCTGAGACTGCGCCAAAGCGTTTGGACACCCCGCGCAGACTCAGAACTAATTCGCGTGGGGATGTCTGTTGTTGCAATGATTGGGCTGTCATGGTTGATTACTGAATGATGCCTAGTTTCTTGCAACCTGCCGCATAGCGGTCTACGCACAGCTCAGCAGCAGTCTGGATCGGCTTGCCGCTGACCATCTTGTCAATGATTTCGGCTTTCAGGTTTTGCGCAGTGACCACAGCCGGGACAAACAATTGCGATGGCGTGCCGTAGAGCATGAGTTCGGCTTTTGGCGTTTCACCAGCCAACAGTTTTACCGCCGTCTGGGCCGCGGCAGCTGCCACGATTTCGCTAGGCTTGGAGATAGTGTTGTACTGGTCACCGGCAATGATCAATTGCAAGGCCGCGATAGTCGCGTCGTTACCCGATACAGCAGGCACAGGATTGACACCCGCAGCCTTGAAGGCGGCAATCGCACCGCCACCAGTACCGTCATTGGCGGCGACCACGCCGACGATCTTCTTGCCGAAGCGCGAAACCTGACCGCTGGCCCATTGCTGTGCCTTGGCCGGCACCCATTCAGGCGTATCGTACTCAGCCAAAATTTTGTAGCCGCTATTGTCGAGGCTGGCATGGATACCTTTCTTGATCAGTCCGGCAGCCGCGTCGGTAGGCGAGCCATTGATTTGCAGCAGGCCCACATCCTTAGGAGAGACGCCCTCGGCTTTCAGGTGCGCAACTAACGAATCAGCAATCGCTTTGCCGATGCCTTCGTTGTTAAACGAGACATAGAAGTCTGGCTTGGCTTGCGGAATAGGGCGGTCATAGGCAATCACCTTGATGCCCTTGGCTTGCGCCGCTTTCACCAACGATACGGCAGCGGTCGAGTCCACCGGGTCCAGCACGATGACCTTGGCACCCTGAGAAATGACCGAGTTAAATTGTTGTTGCTGACGTGAAGCGTCGCCGTCCGCATTCTGATACAGCACTTCGCAAGCGGCGCAGAGCTTCTTCATCTCAGCCACAAAGCCGGGATGGTCGTGCTGCTCATAGCGGGTTGACGATTGATCCGGCATCAGGAAGGCGATCTTGGCGGGGGCGATGCTCTGAGCGACGGCGCTGGTGCTCAGTAAGACGGTGACGGCGGCGGCGCAGGTGAACTTCCAGGTGCGTAGATGCATGGTGATCTCCAATATAGTTATAGTTAGTTTGGTGAAACAAGGTTGAGCAAGTACAAACAAGCGCGGCCATCCTAAGCACGGAGGGCCGGTACTACAAAAAGAGGTAAAGAATTAAGGAGATGGCTATCTCCTCAAGATGGGAATAAAAGAGGTACGGGGCACGCCGCATCCATAGCGCTCAGCGCGTTGCTACAGATACAGGCGGCCAGCAGAGTGTCACCCTGCGATGCATTGAAAGTCATACCTTTGTCTCCTGCTTATGCGCATCGCTGATTGTTGCCAGGTTATGCGGAGATCAACTCCTTTAAACCGGCGTCATATCGCGTTGTCGCGTTATTGTTTATGCATGGAGTCTAGGCGCTCGCACCCCGCAGTACTACCTTTAAAATGATGAATGACTGATACTTTTTTGTCTTTTTCGTCATGAGGGCGAAAAAACTAGTCAAATTTGACGTAGCGCATCAGGAAAAAGCATTGCAGTAAGCGCGATTGATTATTTAGAACAAGCGCGGGCTGCATCTTCCACGGCGGCTTTTCTGGCCTTGCGTAGCGTGCGCTGATGTTCTTCCAGCCATTCGATTTGTTGCAATGCATATTCGCCGGAAAGTTTGATCGCATCGAGCATGAAGGCTTTCAATGCCGTATCGTCATCGATGTTCATGGGGAGCTTGCTGGCATCGCCGAATGAGGGATGGGACGGGGAGCGATAGGCGTCATTGGCCTCGATCAGGTTGAAAATGATGGCGATGGCTTTGGAGAGATTGGCGCTGCGGGCGTCGTGCTCCATGATGAACAATTGCTGTTCGCAGTCGATAGCGTCGCTGAGGGTTTGCTGTGCTGCGTGGGGAGAGGTTTGGGAGGCGTTGGTGTTTGGCACGGTTCGATCCTTTAGTCTGGTCCCGTCGGGTGACGGGGGTGGGCGGCAAATGACAAGGTTGAACGACTGGTGCTGCAAACCATAAACCAGCAAGCGCTAGGCTTCCTCGCCAATGCCGCCCTGAGAAAGGACGAACTTAGGGCCCAGGCCGTATGACACGGCCCAGGTTTACAGCGTACAACCAAGCGTTCAAGCATCGATTCGTGCTTGTCCGTGGTACTCGGCATAGAACTACTGAGTCGGAGA
>NZ_JBRIIQ010000182.1:0-3495 GCF_052976905.1 Glaciimonas sp. GG7
CCAGCGGATCTTTACCGGATTTTGTTTGGATATGCTCAAAAGCACCGTAAATAATTGTCGAAAAAGCCCACCCAGACGTGCACGAAATGTTCTTTCAGGTGTTCGACAAGGGCTTTATGGAAGACGGGGAAGGGCGCTTCATCGACTTTAAAAATACCCTCATCATTCTGACCACAAACGCCGGTGCCGATCTGGTCGCCAGTCTGTGCAAGACCCCCGAACGGATGCCAGATCCAGAAACTACGGCCAAGGCTTTGCGTGAACCCTTGCTGAAGATTTTCCCGCCAGCGTTGCTCGGGCGCCTGGTGACGATTCCTTACTATCCGCTGTCGGATGTGATGCTTGGCAAGATCGTCAAGCTGCAGCTCAATCGCGTCAAGAGGCGGGTCGAGGCACGCTACAAGATTCCGTTTGACTACTCGGACGCAGTGGTTCAGTTAGTGGTGTCGCGCTGCACCGAGAGCGAGTCAGGTGGACGCATGATTGATGCGATCCTGACCAACACGATGCTGCCGGATATTTCGAAGGAATTCTTGGGTCGTATGATGGCAGGTGTGGTCTTAGATGGCGTGCAAGTGGGTGTCAAGGATGGCGAGTTTGACTATGCGGTTACGTAGTATTTTGAATGTGTTCTTAAGAACGTAGTCAGTTCCGTTTGACTATCCTGCTATCTATCGAAGGAAAATGTATGACAACTACCGTATTTATTTGGAATAACAATATGCAAGGTTTAAATAAGTACCCCGGGCACGCATGCATGAGTATTGGAGATGCTGCCGTGAGACACTTTGATGAGCGCCAATATGATTCTTACGTTTCATGGATACCCGACCAAGAAGGTGGAGTTTCTCATTCAGGAAAGAGAAAGGGACAAGCGCAGTTCAATATTCTTCATGACTTTTATTTCGAAGGGTACGCTCCTGATCACATTATTCGCATTCCGACCAACGTGAGTAGCGAGAAAAAAATGATCACACATTGGGATGCACTTCGGAATAAAACGGTGGATCTCGAAGACGATAAAAGATTGCTCCTGTCAGGCACTGGCCCGGCTCCTTCCTATCGCTTATTCAGAAAAAACTGTAGTCATATGGTTCAGCGCGTGTTGAAGAGTGGGGGCATTAATTGGTCTCTGAACCCGCTACATTGGGACTTGTCCAGGAAACATATTATTTGGACGCCGCTTCGTGTCCGAGAACTGGCCTTCAGTTACAAGGGGGCCAAAATTTTGACATGGTTTGACTGGATCCAACTGCAGACCTTGACCGGTAATGAAAAAAAATTGTTAGAGCACTTTCAGAAGAGGCATGCCCGTCATGGGTCATCGGGGGCTGTTGCGCGAAACCGCTCATGGATGAACGTCAGACTGTTGCACGTGTTTGGTCACTCCGATAGTGGCTACAAGAATACAGCGATTGTAGATCTTATTGAAAATTTCGGGAGGCCTGACATGAAGGTCAATGTTTCCTTGAAAGCTAATGGGATTCGTAACGCAAAGGAAATGTCATGGAGTATCGACAATCTAATTAGGCAACTAGACAGAGGTAACTATGAATACTTGCAGAATTAACTATTAGGTTGCGATTGTCTGAACGTTCGAGGGCCGGGACTAGTAGCAAGGCACAACCTTATTTCTAATAGGTCAATTGAATAAATTGTAATTTCTTCCTTTATCAGGGATGGTTTTAAAAATGACACGCCCACGCGTGTGCATACAGAAAAGGATGTCAGCATGCCGAATCAAGTTGTGATGGGTGCGATGATGACCTGCACCTTTGGTGCTGCGCCTTCATCGCTGATGGTGCTGCCCAAGAATAGAGTGCTGGCCGAGGGGCCTCCGGCGGCTAACATCATGGATCACGTGCCACTGCTCAATATCATGCCCTTTGGCGTGTGTAACTCGCCCGCCAATCCGATGGTTGCAGCGGCTACTGCAGCCGCGTTTGGTGTACTGACTCCCATGCCTTGCATTCCCGTCACCAGCGCACCATGGGTGCCCGGTGCACCGAACGTATTGATTGCCAATATGCCGGCACTCGATAATATTTCCAAATGCCTGTGCAATTGGGGCGGCGTGATTGGGTTTTCGATGCCAGGCACTGTCAAGACGATGATTCCCTAATTACGCGCCTAACCGTTTATCCGACCACTAAAGAATTTATGTCAGCTAACCAAGAGTATCGAGAAGTAGCAGTCAAGACGGCACTGGGAAACAACGTGCTGCTATTCTGCTCGATGAGCGGTTCCGAACAGCTCGGTCGGTTGTCCGAATTCCGCGTGCAATTGCTGAGTAAGGATGACGCGCTGAAAATCGCCGATGTGCTGGGCAAGCCGCTTAGTGTCGAGCTAAAGCACGACAACGGCAGTACGCGTTATTTCCACGGCATTGTCACGCGCTTTGCCAGCACCGGCAGCCGCGACGGCTTTGCGACCTATCAGGCCACGGTTCACTCTTGGCTGTGGTTGCTCAAGCGCTCGTCGAACTGCCGTATTTTTCAAGACAAGTCGTTGCCGACGATCATCAAGCAGGTGTGCGATGCATATGGCGGCGTGGCGTTAAAGATGGACGCACTCAGTGGCAATTATCCGTTGGTGCCGTATTGCGTGCAGTACCGTGAAAGTGACTTCGATTTCGTCTGCCGCTTGCTCGAAGGCGTCGGGATCTATTTTTACTTTACCCACGATGCGCAACGCCACACCATGGTGCTGGCCGATTCGTATGGTGCACACACGGCGATTCCCGGCTATGGCGCTCTTAAATACAACGACGTAGGGGAACCCGGCGGGCTCAAGGAAGAGTGCGTCTCATCCTGGTCGGCTGCTGGCGAGATCGTATCGAGCAGTTACGTGCTCAATGATTTTGATTTCGAAAAGACGACGGCCAGTCGCAGTGGGGGTTTGCTAACCAAGGGTGGCATCGCGGCTGGCTTTGACCAGACTGCCTATGAAATGTTTGACTATCCGGGCAACTATACAGTGGCCGAAAACGGCAACGTGCTGGCCCGAGCGCGCATGGAGGCGTTGCACGGTCAGTGTGAGCAAATTAGTGCGAACACCGATGCGCGTGGCCTGTTTGCGGGCGGAATGTTCACCCTGGCGGAGCACCCGCGTGAGGATCAGAATCGCGCGTATCTGATCACCTCGCTCGCCTACGACATTGGCGGCAACGATTACACCAGCGGCGCGGGAAACTCCGGATTGCCGGTGGCTTGCCAGATGACGGCGATCGGCAAGGAATTTTCCTACCGGCCGCCAGCCATCTTCCGCAAGCCTTATGTGCAGGGACCGCAGACCGCGATGGTGGTCGGCAAGGCCGGTGAGGAAATTTGGACCGACCAGTACGGCCGCGTCAAGGTTCAGTTTCATTGGGATCGCGTGGGTAAGGATGATGAACACAGTTCATGCTGGGTGCGCGTGGCGCAGAGCTGGGCTGGCAAGGGCTGGGGCACGATCTTCATTCCGCGTATCGGGATGGAGGTGGTGGTCAGTTTTCTC
>NZ_JBRIIQ010000183.1:0-3484 GCF_052976905.1 Glaciimonas sp. GG7
ATTCAAATATCCGGCGTCGGTGGCCGGGTCTTGCAAGTCCCAGAACACGTCGCTGCTGATTCCGGTCGGGCCATTCACAGGCATGTTCGATAAGGTTTTGTGCCAGCCAATTTCTTGGTCGATTTTGGCGCGCAGGCCGAGTGCGTAGGCCACAGCGGAGATACTGGCTTCGGCGTCGGTTGCCGTATCCCAGCTCACAAAGTCAGGCCAGATCAGCATTAGTTCTCGCTGGCCGAAATCTTTGCGATACGCGACGGCGTCTTCTTTGGTTAAGCAACCGTGGGCTGATGCGTAGACAAAGGCGCGTAGTTGCTGGGCTACGCTTACCAGCGCATTGGTGACCGCTTTGGTATCGAGTCCGGGCGCGCCGAGGATGCGCGGCTTGATGCCTAGCTTACTTTGCGCCGCTAGCAAGGCTTTGATACCAGTGTATTTGCCGCTGGCAGTGACCGTGCCGATGACGTTGGTGGTGGTGTCGGCTTCGCTCTCGCCTTCCGCTACACGCACCACTATCGTGAACGGTTTGGTTTGCGCGCCGATGGCTTCAAGCGTGCGACGCAGCGTGCCCTTTTTACCCGCTTTGCCGAGTGCGGCGATCACGTTGGTGAGTAGCACCGGCGTATCTAACGGAAACGTGATCGGATCGGCGTCGTCGGCTGTGGCAACCAAGCCGATGACAGCGGTGCTAATGGTGCGTATGGGGCGCGTGCCGTTGTTGATTTCAAGCACGCGCACGCCGTGGTGGTAATCGTCTGCCATGTTGACTCCTGTGAATGTGATGGTGAATTAAGGGATGCTTGTTTCGGGGCTGACAGGCCAGGTCAGGCGATGCGGATAGTCGGGTTGTTCGGTCAGGCGGTTGAGACTGACGCGGTATTTTTTCCAAGCGCTGAGTAAGGCAAGATCGGCGTCGGTGGCGTCATCGATATCGACGCGATCTTGATATTTGGTGACCGCGATATTGGCGTGGTACAGACCAAGCGCGATGCGCTCTTTGGCTACAGCACATAACTCGGCCTCGCTCGGAAAATAGTCCGACACAGGGCCCCAGCGGCCTGCGTTGCATTCGGCGTAAATGGCGCGTCCGTGCGCTTCGACGTCATCGGGCGTGGCGAGAAATGACCAGTAGGTTTGATTCGCGTTGAATTTAACTTCGCACTGAATCCCGTTAGCTTGGCGTAGCAAATAGCGCACGTCCGAATAGGCAAAATTCACCAAGGGGATCACTGGCGCAGAGCTTAGTGGCGGGACTATCTTTGGTGCTGCATTTTTAGGAATAGATTTTTTTAGCGTTGCCATCATCCGACCCTTTGCCATAAAGTTGTACGTGTACCTGGATTGCCGTCGCCGCCGGAGCCATAGTCATAGGTCCAGCCACGTATTTGCCAGGTACCGCCAACCTCCGATGAATTGTGATTTTTGTTGAGGCGGTACGAGCCGATGCTGCCGTCCTGTAAGCCCGGTCCTGCAAGTTGATGGGCGTAACTGGCTGTACCACCATCGGCAGGCGCGGAGCCTGCTTGATTGGCGTAGCCGACCCGCAAATTGCCGACCATAGATAACCGCGCCCGCGCCGCACCATCACTGCCCCAGACGTAAAGCGTCTGTCCACCGGGGTCTGACCAATCGAATTGCATGTGATCGGCTCCGTTGATAACCGTTTGCGCAACTCCCGCGTTGGTGGCATTGGTTGCCTTGGCTGCGCTGTCGGCATAGCTGACGTGAAAGCTTTTAGGGTTATACAAGGCACTAGCGGCGGGGTCGTCGTTGCCGCCGTACACCCATGTCGGTTGGCCGTCGCGTCCACTCCAATCCAAGCGGATACCGGCACTGCCACTGATTTTGTCGGCAGGGTTGAAGTTGCCTGCGTGCCATAACGCGTAAGAAGCAGTGCCTGCCGAGAGACTTAGTTGGTTATTCACGTCCAGCCCAAACCGCAAGAAGGTATATCCGGGACGGTGAAAAATCATATAGGCGGCGTGGCCTTCGCCTTCTTCTGCGTTGATTTGTAAACCCGGTCGGCCCCATTCTTGCGTGCCAATTGGGCCGGTCGATCCGATGGCATAGATAGGCCCTGTGACTGTGCCGCCGGTGCGTGCCAGATAGTTGGTCAACGCCGCTTCCAGCGCATCCCGAAATACAATCACGCCCTGATCGGTTTGATCAACGGTGACTTTGACGCCTGTACCGGACCAGCCGATCTTGACGACGTTAGACTCTTGTCCGAAGCCAGTCCCTTGCTGTACTGGCGTAAAGCCGAGCTTGTCCTGCTTGCTGGCAGGATCGAATGTAGCGGTATCCCACGCGAGTTTCCATGAACGATTTTTGAATGGCGGTGTTTCTCCTAAATAGCCGGTGCGTTCCCATGTTTTTTGCGCGATGCCGCCTTCGCTGTAGACCTGACGCACGAAAGCTCCGCCTACGACCGTCATCAACGTGCCATACCCTTCGCAGCCCGTTGGCAAATGCGTATGGTCGAGATTGCCGCGGTCATTGGCGACGGAGACTTCGCGTACACCCGTATCGAGCAGCGTGTCGCAATCGGTGTCGCTGTCGGTGTAAGCGGCCAGCATGCGGAAATACAGGGCGTTGCCGCGCTCGGATGTCAGGTATTGGGTGTGTGGATCGGCGTCGGTTTTGTGCACGGCGATACTGTGCGCCAGAGCTGGCGTTAGTCCGGCTGGGGTGACGGCGCGGGTGGTGTCGATACCGGCGACGGTTTCCTCAAATGTCGCTAATTCGACGACCCCTTGACGTTCAATAGTCGCCGGTGGATTGGTAAAGTTAGCATTGCCAAACGTCAGGCTGGTGACATCGAGCGTGGTCAATATCGTGTCCGCTGACAACAGCAGCATCGATTGCCCAGATTTCTCCAAAATAGCTTCCGGCTGACTATAGATGCCAAGTAACACGCCGTTGCTGAGCCAGTAACCGATACCGCGCACGGTGTAGGTATCCGTGCCATCGTCGCGGATAGTGACGTGGATGGTGTCGGCGGCCACGACTTCGCCAGAGAGAGTATTGATGCGTTTGAATTCACCGGGTAAGTCGGTCATGTCAGCATCTGCCGTGAAGACGGCGTCGGTCAGCCCGATCTCGGTAATCGTCAATGGCGCTGTGCCGTTGTGTTCGGCATTGATAAGTGCGGCACGGCCTGCGTTGGTAGTAATGATCTGGAGTCCGGGCATAGTTAATCAGGCTTCGGTAAGGTTGAGACGGGCGGCAATCACAGGGCGAATGGCTGTGACCACGGCAATTGCGGCGTTGGTGTGGAGGCCTTGCGTAAACGTAAAATGGCTGCGGACCGGCTTGGTGCGTCGGACCTCGGTAATCACGTCGTCAACAAAAGCAGCGGTGGCTGTTGCGCCGCCTGCGCCGCTTAAGCTCATCAGCAGATCGAAAGTGTGCGGCGCGCCCATCGGCGTTTTTTGCCACCACTCCTGCAACAGGATCGCGCCACCGAAAGTGGCGACGACGTCTCTGA
>NZ_JBRIIQ010000184.1:0-3442 GCF_052976905.1 Glaciimonas sp. GG7
CAGTCGGTGATAGCTTCTCTAAGCGCCCGGTTCATCGAGCACGAATCGATATTGATTTTGACGAGAGAGTAGAAAACCGCCTGCCTGAAGTTCGGGCCGCTATCCCCCAACCAATAGCCGATCGCGTGTATGTGCTGGGAACGGCAAGTGAACCTGAGCGCTTAAAAGTCGCCATGGGTAAGTCGTTGGAGACCATCGGATTAGAAGCAGCACAACAATGCGCGGAAGAGAAAGACGATTTATGGCAGCATGCATTGTTACAGCACAATCAGGCTGAATTGGCCCGCCTGTCACGAGACATGCGCGACATTGTGATTCAAAAGTGATATTCCCCTGTCGATAAAACGGGTCGCAAACAACCGCTACCACTCCCCCGCCCTAACCGGACGCCGCACACTCTTTTACGCACCGTAGCCCGATAGCATCCAACCGGATCAGCCACAGCGCACACGCGCCATCGCCAGAATTGGACTGACATCGTGGGGCAAGACGCGCCACGATCATTTCGATATGCGTATTCGGTGCGCTGTCACCGAGATCAACAGCCTGCCTGGCAATCCAAAACAACCCGGCCCGACAGGCGCTGAAATATCAGCGTACTTTCGTGGCCTTGATGCCAGAAGCGCCGGACTTATTAAACGACGTCAATTTCTTATTCGCATGCTCATGCAAGAGCCAGGTAGACGCCAGCGCCAGTTGTTGCAAAGCGGCGATATGCGGACTCACTAAGGGCTTGGTGCTGGCGTCATGCTTAATGGTCCTGAGGTAACTATGCAGACCATGACAAACATCCGCCGTAACCGCTGCGAATTCGGCGAGGGAATAATCTTTTCCCTCCGCGTTTATCGGCTCAGGCGGCATTGCAGCTGCGGCGGGAAGATTGGTTTTAGGGAATTTTGATTTTTTCGGAGGCTTGATATTTGGCATCGATCGGTCCTTTAGCTAACGAGGGTGGGCGGCAAATGACGAGGGTGACAAACTGGCACAATACTCAAAAATCCAGCAAGCCCGAAGGCTTCCCCGCCACCGCCACCCATAAAGGACGACCGAAGGCGCAGCCCGCATAACGCGGTCTGGAGTATTGATAATCAGGTTGTCACACCTGTTTCCTCTGTGGAGGAAGGATGCAAAGATACTCTTGCGGAAAACTGAGGTCAATCGATAAATTTGCTATTCAGAATGGAGGCGGCTCGGTCGATGTTATAACCTTCGATAGGGCTTCAGAAGTTTGTGGTTTTCTATTCGTTTGACATAGTCGTAACCATCAACACAACCTGATTGTTACCGTAGTGTTACTTACATACCGGTACTAAGTACCGTATAAATTAAATGCTCGAACGAGCACCTATCTGCGGACCTAGTGAATTTTGCGCCAATAGCACGCATTCAGATTTTTGTTTCCTTTCACTTTTTCTGAACCGCTATTTATCCATCAATACCCCCCATTTATAGACCAATTGAACGATGACCGAAAAACGCCAACTGATCCTCCCTCGAAGCAGCAATACGAGGGAATATATTGAGATAACACAGAGCCTACTGCTAATCGGCGCAAACGGCTCCGGCAAAACTCGCCTTGGTACATGGATTGAGATTGAATCCCCCCAGCGCAAGTCTGTTCACCGGATTTCAGCCCAAAAGTCGTTATCAATGCCGGATTCAACAACGCCGGTTTCCATTGAGTTGGCAGAAAAAAATCTACTGTTTGGCAACGAACAATGGACCTATGAAAACAAAATGAATAAATGGGAGAGTAAGCCTGCCACTACTCCTCAAAACGATTACCAGAAGCTAATGGTTTATCTATTTTCGGATGAAACAGAAGCAAATGCTCAATTTAAAGTCACATATAAAGCTAGCACAACGAGAATTGATCCACCGGTAACAAAGATTGATATTCTCAAAAAAACATGGGAAAAAATACTCCCACACCGGGAACTAATAATAGGGGGTTTAAGGGTTCAGACGCGTGTTAAAGATCAAATTAACAAAATCTATAATTCGTCTGAAATGAGTGACGGCGAGCGTGTTATTTTCTATTTAATCGGTCAATGCCTAGCTGCTCCAAACAACGGCATCATTGTCATCGATGAGCCGGAGTTGCATCTTCACAAGTCTGTGCAAGCACCGCTTTGGGCGGAGATCGAAAGGCTTAGAAGCGATTGCCTCTTTGTATACTTAACTCACGATGTTGATTTTGCTGCGGCTCAGGAAGGTGCACAGCGCATCTGGCTAAAATCTTACGACGGAGATAGTTGGGACTGGGAACTTGTCCGAAAGGCTGATGAACTCCCAAACGAGCTTCTTATTGAACTACTGGGAAGTCGTAAGCCAGTCGTCTTTGTCGAAGGTGACAATGGTAGCCATGACGTTTCGCTATATCGTCTGGTCTTGACGAATTTCCTTGTAATTCCTCGGGGTAGTTGCTCGCAAGTCATTCAATCTGTAAAGGCATTGCGGGCTAACACCCAGCTTCACCGCCTAAACGTTTATGGATTAATTGATAGAGACCGACGACCTCAGATCGAGATTGATGCTTTAGAGCGAGACAATATTTTCTGCTTAGATGTAGCAGAGGTAGAGAATCTGTTCTGCACCCGTGAAATTTTAAGTATTGTAAGTACTCAACTTGCTCGTGATCCTTCCACGGATCTAAATACAGTTGTTAAGTTTGTCTTCAAACAGCTGCAGTCCGAACTAGATACACAGGTATCGCTTCGAGTAGCTGCAGAAATCAAACATCAACTTAATATTTTTGATGCGAGCGCTAAAGGGCAAACTGCATTGACTTCTGCACTAAAGAACTTATATCAATCAATCGACGTAGCCGCGCTGTACATTCGCTTTGATACTGAGCTCAAGTCTATTGTTGAGACACAGGACTATGACGCGCTGCTAAAGGTGTATAACCGGAAATCCCTCGCTTCCCAAGCTTGCGCCGCCTTAGGACTTAAACAAGGTGAACTGGCAGAGTTGGTGATTCGATTGGCAAGGACTGATCGAGTAGATGCTATCAGCACCGCTGTCAAAAGATACGTTGGTAGGTTTAGTTCCATAGTGACCTAACTCGTCGCTTAACACGGTTCCAAATGGGCCGACTAATTCAGTGGTTAACTTTGCCAGTGTCCGTTTGTGGTCGTTAGCTGTCGGTGACCCAAAAAGTCGAGGCTGTAAAAGAATTTGTGTAACTACTCTCACTTACCACCCAACAAATGCAGCCCATCCAACGTACCGCTTACACATATCCAAATAACAGTTTTTCCTCAATTTAAATGACGCCCTCCCCCTGATTCAGGACGATGGTGATGTTCTCGCCACCATCCGAATCAAAAGCGTTGGCATGCATGTGTATTTCGATACAGCACAACGTGTCAACTCAATCCGAACGGACTTTATGATATTTCACAAGCCAAATCTTATCTATCGGCTCCCCCACCCTCAA
>NZ_JBRIIQ010000185.1:0-3381 GCF_052976905.1 Glaciimonas sp. GG7
CTCCGACTCAGTAGTTCTATGCCGAGTACCACGGACAAGCACGAATCGATTTTTTATGCATTACAACTAACTATTCCCAGAGCCAACCAAGCACCTATTTAATCGGCACTTCCAAACTAAAGAGAATGGCCTGACTGCGCGCAGTAGACTGATTGATATTGGTGTTGTAATCAATCGTGCAGATAAAGCCATTATGCAAGAACAACCGGGCACCCACACCTGCAGCCCAGTTACCGGTCTGCAAGGTAGTCGTCTGCACCGTATAAGCAGGACCGGCTGCGATTTGATCGGCATACGCCATCAATGCACTGCCAGCTCCCTGGAACTGATGCGCAAACTCAACCCGTGCGCGTGGTAACCAGGTTCCGTAAGTCGTCACGTACTGGGCTTCTATACGTGTTCCCAAGGTAGCGCTAGAGTTACGCACGGTTTGCTTAAAGTACGTCATCGCACTCGTGCCGGGTGCCGTTTCGGTGTACTGATTCAGGCTCGCCGAGGTCATGTCCATACGACCATACGGTGTCACCATCCAGCTATCATTACGGAACTCCATACCAGCAACAATCGCGGTGAACAATTGATTGCCATGCCGCGCACCATTCGCAAAGCCGCCGTTCTCGTTAAGGTAGCGGGTCGAAGTGAAATTGAGCGTGCCTAAACCGAGAACGCCATCAATGTACACATTCTTGACTGGTCGGATGCTGCCATACAACGCCCCGACTACACTTTCGGACGCGCTCTTGCTGCCGTCTGTGCCGATATCACTCGACGAACGGCTCAAACCTGCACCCAGACCAATCGTCGCTTTATCGTTGATCCGATAGTCACCACCAACTGTTACGCCGTCGGTACTGAACTTGAATCCACTTTGCTGACCGCTACCACGTTGCTGACCGAAATCAACCGCTCCACCGACCCACAATGACAACTGTTCTTTATGCACATCGTCTTGTCGCAGCGGCAAATCTGGCAATTGGTTAGCCGCCAACCGGGTATCGTTTGCGGCCAACACTAAGCCGTTACCACTACCTTGTTGTTGCGACCAGCTGACCTTACGCATATTTGGTTGATACGATTCGTTGGTCAGGCCATCGAAACCGCCGTATCCACTATTACGTGCCTGCACATTATTAAATGCACTATTGCCATCGACGGTCGGCTCGCGGCTCACAGTCATCGGCACGCTCACACCAAATCCCGAATGGCCCCAACCGTCCACATGCAAGGTTTCCAGACGACGCGTAAAGTTCGACAACTGCGCAATCGAGAAGCGGCGTGAAGCATCGTTCTGTGACGCAACCTGAGCCGCCACTACCGGGATGACCGCAATATTCGGCCGCGCTGAGACAGCAATACTGACACTACCCGGTGCTGAGATGGTGTAGGCATTTCTCAACGTGTAACTCACCGTCGCCACGCCAGTAAACTTAGCGCCAGCAGTAAAGCTGACCTGATAGCCGCCGCCTGCATTAACAATGACGGCAGTACCTGCTGCTGACGGTGTCACCGCAAGAATGCTCGCCGAAGTGAACGGTCCGCCGCCCGCGCCGGTGGTCAGATCAACAATCACATTATTACCAGAGAGCACAGTCCCGCTCAACGTGGCCGCAACCGGCGTCGAGTTGACGGTGATGGTCGCTGCAATCGGTGCCGAAACCCCGAAAGCATTTGTCAAGGTATAGCTCAATCGCATCGCACCACTGCTGCCGATCACCGAGGTATACACAATGTCAGTGCCGCTCACTATCGCCGAACCAGCACTTGGTCCGCTAACGATCGTCAATGCGGTAAATGGACCGCCGGTTGCACCGGTAGCGCCATGCACTGTCACCGACTGACCTGCCTGAACCGTCGCGCTCTGTGCGCTGTCCCCAGGGACAGACAGCGCTGTCACAGAGATCGTCACTGTCGCCGGCGCTGAAGTACCGCCGGTTCCGGTATCCGTATAGCTCAGGCTATCACTACCGAAGTAGTTCAAGGCCGGGGTATACACAACGGTCAAGCCACTCACCGTCGCCGTCCCATGCGATGGCGCAGTAGTAACAGCGATGCTGGAAATCGGACCGCTATCGTGAGCAGTCACATTGATCGTCAGCGCCTGATTAGCCGCTGTACTGACCGTCTCATTAAA
This sequence comes from Glaciimonas sp. GG7, assembly GCF_052976905.1. Taxonomy (NCBI): domain Bacteria; kingdom Pseudomonadati; phylum Pseudomonadota; class Betaproteobacteria; order Burkholderiales; family Oxalobacteraceae; genus Glaciimonas; species Glaciimonas sp. GG7. Next base: position 2,132 of record NZ_JBRIIQ010000185.1, read on the forward strand.
CGCCACCGGTTGCGGCTGACCCACAATCAATGTCACCACTTTCGACACACCGAAGTTATTCGCATCCGTCGCAGTCACCGTAAAGGTATAGGTGCCAGCCGTGGTCGGCGTACCGCTCACCGAACCATTGGTGCCTAATACCAGCCCCGCCGGCAAACTGCCCGAAGATACCGTCATGGCATAAGGTCCCGTCCCGCCGTTGGCAGTCAATTGCCCGCTATACGACACGTTAGCCTTACCAGTCGTGAGACCACTTGACGACAGCGTCATACCCGGCGCACCAACAGTAAAGGCATAAATATGCGAAGCGTTAAACGGACCGGTACCGGTACTGCTGTCAGTCGCTTTAATGGTGACGCTAAAATTGCCGCCCAACGTCGTCGTGCCGCTCAGTACGCCGGTTGACGGGTTGAGCGTCAGCCCCGTTGGCAATGCACCGCCAATAATCGTATAGGTGTAAGGAGCAATCCCGCCCGCAGCCGTCAAGGTTGTGCTGTAAGCCGTTTCCGCAGTCGGGTTCAGCAACGACGATGGCGTAAGCGTCACCGTCGCAACGCCAATCACCAACGCATACGTCTGCGTCACGTTGAAGTTATTCGCGTCCAGCGCCTTGACAGTAAAGTAGAAAGTCCCGGAGGCCGTCGGTGTCCCCCTCAGTGCACCGGTCGATGTATTCAACGTCATCCCGGCAGACAGTGAGCCGGCAGTCAGGCTATAGCTGTACGGCCCAATACCACCGGTGGCAGTAACACCACCCGAATAACTGGCCGCCACCGCGCCGCTTGCCACAGTGCCGGAACTAAAGGTGATGCCTGGCGTGACTATCAAGCCGGCATAAACGTGCGAACCATGAAACGGTGCGCCAGTGCCAGTACTGCTGTCAGTCGCTTTGATGGTCACGTTATAGCTTGCGCTCTGCGTTGTCGTGCCACTCAACACCCCGGTTGAGGGGTTGAGCACGATGCCAGTTGGCAATGCACCGCTGGTAATCGCAAAAGTGTAAGGTGCAGTCCCGCCGGCACCCGTCAACCTCGTGTTGTAAGCCGTTTCAGCAGTAATCGCTGGCAACGACGATGGTGTCAGCGTCACCGTCGCAACGCCAATCACCAACGCATACGTCTGCGCCACGTTGAAGTTATTTGCGTCCAGCGCCTTGACAGTAAAGTAGAAGGTCCCAGAGGCCGTCGGTGTCCCGCTCAGTGCACCGGTCGATGTATTCAACGTCATCCCGGCAGACAGTGAGCCGGCAG
>NZ_JBRIIQ010000186.1:0-3321 GCF_052976905.1 Glaciimonas sp. GG7
TAAAAGGACAAGCACGTTCGCCCAGCCGGAGTTTTTTATCGTAGTGGCAACCTTTGCAATAGTCCCCCATGCGATCGATATAAGCCGCGCTCGATACATACGGCTTAGTCGCCAGTATGCCGCCGTCGGCAAACTGACTCATCCCCAGCGTATTGGGCAACTCAACCCATTCAAATGCATCGGCGTAGACGCCCAGATACCAGCGATGTACCGCCACCGGGTCCAGTCCGGCCAGCAGCGCAAAGTTACCGATTAACATCAACCGTTGGATATGGTGGGCGTGCGCATGCTCAAGCGAATTGCCGATCGCGTGCGACAGGCAGCGCATCTGCGTCTTGCCGGTCCAAAACCATGCCGGTAGCGGCAACGTGTGATTGAACACATTGTGGTCCGCATAGCCCGGCATATGCGTCCAATAAATGCCACGCACAAATTCGCGCCAGCCCAGAATTTGTCGGATATAACCCTCGGCTGCGGCTAGCGGAATAGACTCAGGATCAGCACGCCAGGCAGCTTCGACTTGCGCCACCACCTCGGACGGATTGAGCATTTTGGTATTGAGCGCAAACGATAATAACGAATGAAACAAGCGCCAGCCTTTGCTGCTCATCGCATCCTGAAACGCGCCAAAGTGCGGCAGCGCATGGCGAATAAATCCATCCAACTGCTGCAATGCCTCGGCACGATTGAGAGGCCATGCCAGCGCGTCGGCGTTGGGATGCCCGAAGCTTTGAACGCCAGCGGCGACGATGCTTTGCCACAGTGCGGAATGATCATGACGCGTGCGCGCATCGACCGGCTCGGCGGGCGTGCCCGTCCAGGATTTGCGATTATCGTGATCGTAGTTCCACTTACCGCCGACCGGTTTGCTGTCGTCATCAATCAGAACCCCATGCCGCACCCGCATCTGGCGGTAAAAATTTTCCATCAACCACTTGGGCCGGTCCCCAAACAAGCGTGCGGCTTCGTCACGCTCAGTGTAAAAATGTTCACTCCCCACCATCCGCGCTGGCATCTTTATCCGTTGGGCATAGTCGGCTAGTTGTTGATCCAGCCGCCACTCGTCGGGAGCCTGATATTCAAACACCTCAGCGTTGTAGTGCGCAGACAACCAGTCCAGATTGGCAGGCATCGATTGTTGATTGGTCGGGTCGTCTATCGTCAGATAGTGCACGCGGTGTCCGGCAGCCCTGAGCTGTTGGCCGAAGTCGCGCATGGCCGCAAAAATGGCTAAAATCTTCTGCGCGTGGTGCAGCACGTAATCGGTCTCCTGACGCACTTCCATCAAGACGTAGACGGTAGTGTCATCGATGGCATTGAACCAACTGTGGCGGGGGTTGAGCTGGTCGCCCAGAATCAATCTGAGCGTCGGTTTCGGCGCTGCTGTTAACCTGACATTACCTGCCATTGTGTATTCCTTGAAAATAGGGAATCAAGCGCATATCGCGCTACTTTTTTGTACGGCGACAACGTTCTGAGCAGTATTTAACCTCGTCCCATACCAGCGCCCATTTTTTGCGCCACGTAAATGACAAACCGCAGCCTGTACAGATTTTGGTGGGTAGATCAGCTTTCTTGCGCATGCGCATTTAACGCTCCGTGTCTGATGCGCCAAAGGATGTCAAAACATGCTGTGCCAACGCCCTTCCGCTGAGCCACGCACCCTCTACTTTGCCGCCGTTGAGCCAGTCTCCGCACAAGCCCAGTCGGTTTTCCGCATCCCATGCACAACCGTTTGCCAAAGCTGGCGCATCAGTGGTGGCATAGCGCCAGCGATGCGCACTCCAGGCTTCTGGTACCACATCGACCAGTTCGCGAAATGCTTGCAACAACAACGGGGCGACAACATCGGGGTCTAGCTCCAGATGATCCTCACTCCATTCGGCACTAGCGTGTAACAGCCAGGTTTCTTCGCCAGTGCGTCCTGGCTTGCTGTTATTGCGCGCGATCCAGCGTAGCGGACCAACATTGACGAAAGCCGCATCAAATGTCAGCGCCAGCGGCGTCGCAAAACGCAGCATCAAGGTCCAGCAGCCTTGCATCGTCACGTTCTCAGCCAAAGCCGAGAGTACCGGCACTGTTGTCGACAATAGCGGAACAACCTGGGGCGCTGGCAATGCCAGCAAGACGGCATCAAATCGTTGATCGCTCCAGCCGTACGTATCGGACAATAACTGCCAACCATCGGGTTGATGTTGTAATTGCAGAATCGTGGATGTATGTGTGAGCGCCAGTGTCTGGTCTACAAAGTGCGCCGGCGCGGTCATGGTCGGCGTACCGACAAAACGTTCAAGGGTAGCCTCCCTCGGCTGCGCTTCTTGCAGCGAAGCGGGATTGAACACTTGCAGTCTGGGAGACCATAATCCGGCCACACCAGCTTGCTGCCAGCGTGCAACTTCGGCCCGAAAATCGGGATCGCGTGCGGTAAAATATTGCGCTCCGTGATCGCATTCCCAGCCCTCACCGCGGCGTGTACTCATGCGTCCACCAGAACCACGACTCTTATCAAATACGCTGACCTTGTGACCGGCCTGTTGCAGTAAAGTGGCACACGAAAGCCCCGCGATGCCCGCGCCAACGACGGCAAAACTGAATGGCTTAGTTGACACTGTAGTCATGGCACTCCTGTTAAAAAATAGGGTAAAGAATGCTTATACGGAGCCGGGCCGCATTCAGATTCAGGTCATTTGAAAGAAAATGGGTGACGAACAAATCCATTTTCAGGGATCGTTACCGAGAATAAATCCCAAACAGAATCGTCGGGTGCAATTTATAGTGGATAATTCGCCCCCGACCAAAGGCTACTAAGCTTGGCTCACCCATTACTGTTTACTGTTGGAGAAATCTCGTGATCATCGAAGCACAACTACCTGCCATCACGGCACTCATCAAAAATGCTGCCAGCGCGAGCGACAATGTTGCTTTTAATGCTTTGTATGCCTTCTTCCCAAAGAACACGCCAGCGCAAAAAGTCCACGCTACGCTAGAAGCGGCTTGTACCGGCATTGCTCCATCGCATCTGGCAATCTACTCGGTTGTGATGGTCAAAAAAGATACCGGCTTGCCGGGCGACGCTTTCTTCGCCACCTTTAAGGCGATGCACGATGACGAATACACCGCGATCGCTGGCGATGCCTCTTTGCTGCATTTAACGTTGGTACAGAAACAATTGATGGTCAATGCAGAAAAAGCCAGAGTCTACGCGCACGCGAAAGTCTGAAGTAGTCGGCAATCGAAATCTGCACGTCATGTAAAAAAGCCGCACTTTCATCGATTCGTGCTTGTCCGTGGTACTCGGCATAGAACTACTGAGTCGGAGAC
>NZ_JBRIIQ010000187.1:0-3139 GCF_052976905.1 Glaciimonas sp. GG7
GCAGTCGGTGATAGCTTCTCTAAGCGCCCGGTTCATCGAGCACGAATCGATTTGATGGTGGTGTCGGATATTTTCGATCACAGCGCACGGGTGCGGTCTTATGAAATGATTGCTGAGATTGCGCGGGGGATGGATCGATAGATTCTTCTCGAAAGAGTAGAATTTATGTTTCAGGGACTCAAAATTTGCGTAACAGCAAATGAACTCCAAAACGACCTAAGGAACTTAATGCCCGTTATTTTTTGATATAAAGGATTTAGGTTCTTTTTTTACTCCAATGAGGGTAGTCCGAGAGAGCCGCTACATGCGCATGTTCGTAATAGTGAGGGGGAAGCAAAATTCTGGTTGCATCCGACAGTGAGCTTGGCAAATAGCAAAGGCTTTGATGCCAAAACATTACGTGAATTAGCGCAAGTCGTTGAACAAAATGCTGCACTTATTGAAAGAACATGGAATGAATACTTCTGCTAAATCCGTCAAATTTGACGAAAACAGTATGTGGGTTGAATTATCGGATGGCCGCACACTCGGTGTTCCATTGGTATGGTTCCCCAGATTGCTGCATGCCACACCGGAGCAACGTCAACAGCACGAATTGTCGGCTAACGGTATTCATTGGGATGACTTGGATGAGGATATTTCAATTGATGGCTTATTGGCAGGCCGTGGCGATGCCACACATGTTGCACGGGTAGCCGCTTAGGGTGCGTCGTAGATTGGTAGCTAACTATGCACAGCCACCAAAATACTGCACTTGATCCTCTCAACGAGCAGCGCATCCATCGATCCTCGCCACCAACGTTGTGCAAACGTCTGCTGGCGAGAATGTCCCACAATCACAAGATCGACCCCCAGCGCGTCTGCCAGCTTACCGATTACCACCACCGGTTCGCCCATTTCAAGATGCGTGACCACGTTTAATCCGGCAGCAACCATCAGCGCACGACCGGCTGCCAATTCCTCACCCATGGTTTGCGTTCTGACCGCGCATGTAATTTCCGGCGCATACCCGCCGGCCATCCCATTCGGAGAAAACTCAATGACTGCTAACAGATGTATTTCAGTCGAGGAGGGCGGATTGATCCGTATGCATTCATGCAGCGCCGAGCGACTGTCGGGCGTGCCGTCGTAGGCTACCAAAATACGTTTGTACATAATCTCTCCTGATGTCGGTGTTCATGCATGGCGCATGAAGTCAGTGAATGAATATTCTTATTGTGCGCTTTTTATTCTTTGGCAGAGGTAAGGTTTTTGAGGAGTTTCTGGCATCGGCATTTTGGAGAGGCGGGTATTCTTTGCAGATATTTTGTTCAACACGAAAGCTATATACACATGGAGGTTATATGACGCAAAGCACTGTGTTTGTAAATAATGGTACCCAGGCGGTACGTCTTCCCGCCGAATTGCGCTTCCCCGAAAACGTCAAAAAAGTCACTGTGCGGGCAGTCGGCAATGAACGCATCATTTCTCCCGTCACGCATACCTGGGATAGTTTTTTTATCGGATTTGAAAGCGTCTCTGATGATTTTATGGCGGAGCGTGAAGTGCAGGCTTGACGCTTTACGGCTTGCGGACTGGGTAATAGGTAAACCGATTCGATATTGCATAAAAAGAGAAGCTAGCTTCTCTTTTTTTACGTATCAACGGCGATGTGCAAGTATCAATGCACAAGCAGATACGTCAGCCGTCAGCTACCCGCATCCATCAATTCCACCTCTTGCGCCGCATAAGTGCTCAATAACCGGGCCGAGAGCAGCGCCAGTGTCTGCAATGCTTGGCACTTCTCCGCGCTCAGCGCTAAGGCTTGTGCTTCGGCGTTATCGCGATGGGGTTTGGATTGGTAAAACTCGTTGGCTTCGATTACTTCGACAATAGTGTTGATGCCCTGGGAGGCGTCGGCTAACAGTTTGACGTAGTCGATCAGGAAAAAACGTTGCTTGATATCGGTGAGATTGTTGCGCTGCTGCGTGAAGTTGCTAGTAGGCATGATGCGATCCTTTAGTTCAGTTGAGCTTCCCGCTTAAAAAAACGGGGGTGGGCGACAAATGACGGAGTTGACAGACTGGACACCAAACCTAAAAACCAGCAAGCCCGAAGGCTTCACCGCCACTGCCGCCCAGAGAGGGCGAACTTAGGGCCCAGGCCGCATTGCACGGCCCGGGGTTTGATGTAAACAGGCTGTCAAACCTGTATTCCTTTTTGAGGAACGGTGATACCTTACTCGTACTGAAAACGGAGGTCAACAGGAAAATTGCAGTTTTTTGTGATGACTGTTTTGTTTCATTGTTTGGTGCTGGATATTGTTGATTGAAGTCTCGAATGGTCAATGAGCGAGTCCATCATTGTCAGACCAAATGTACATGTTGAGGACGTCACCGCCTTGATCACCCCATACCAAACTCAAACGATTTAGCATAAAAAATACTCTCCTCACGCCAGATCACCTTCGTCCTCGTGACATACAGATTCCAGGTCTCATGTTTGATTGGTTTCAACTCAGAAAATCCCCCAGGACTAAGCACCGCCACACACCCGCTGGCAGCCGGGTCGCGCACCGATTCATACCGCACCATCTCAATAGCATGCAACCGCGCCGCACGTCCTATCGCCTGACAAGCCGCATAGTCTGTGCTGTGCGTCCACTTGCCCCGTTCGGCGACATAGGGCGCAAGCCGCAAGTCGATGCTGCTGCCTTTGATTGCACTTTGAAACAAAGTTTGTTGCAGCGGCTCGATCGTCTCAAGTTCACTGTCCATCAAGAAGCGCCAGCGCCAATAGCCTAGCTCGGCGCAGGCGGTGCGTTGTTCGTCAGTTGCGTAAAAAACGCCGGGGTCATAAGGCGCTCTGAAGCGGGAGCCGGTTGGCAGGGGCGGGTAGCGAAACGGTGTGAAGAGCAGCCAATGCAGCGATGCTGCCTCCGGCGGGATGGGCGGTTTGGACGTCTCCAGAATGGTTTCCAGCAAGTGCTGCTCGTCGATGGAGTCGGCCAGCACCATCGTTGCGATGAGATGCTGACCCTCAACGGCGCGCCAACCGGACATCGTGATCGTTTGAATATCAGATACGTCCACGATAGGCATCCATCCGCCGACCGTGTTGGCGTGGGCAAAACCGACATCATCGAGCATGATAATGAGGA
>NZ_JBRIIQ010000188.1:0-3133 GCF_052976905.1 Glaciimonas sp. GG7
ATGTTGTGAATAAAAATTTCTACGCCGAAACATGCGCCGTAGGTGACGAATAACAGGAAACCGAGGGCTATGCAGAAATAGGGGGACTTGTAGTTGCACCAGGTTACCAGCGCAAGGGATCGGGTACAAAACTTATCCGCAAGTCAGAGCTATGGGCCATTAGTCGCGGCTACACGCGAGTCCGTCTTCGCTCAGGCGTCCACAGAGAAGCGGCACATCTTTTTTATGTATCCCGTGGCTACAAGAAATCCAACGCCAGCTACGCCTTTGAGCTTCATGTTTAGTCCGCAAAGGTCGAATGTTAATCACTCCCCATCACAACACTCTGATAGCACTGAAATTACTCGAATCAGACCTGGCAGCCTGTCGGACTTACGAGTAATCGGCTGCAAAATGTGCTGGACGGTCCATAGTTCACCAGTTTCTTGACCAATAGCGCGCTATTGGCGCTGCGAATCTGGCAGAATCTGTCCTCGCCCAGCACATTTTTCGCTTCGATTCCGCAAGTCCGACAGGCTGCTAGAAATAAACCTATGAAAATCGCCGTCATCTCTGACATCCACGGCAATCTTGCCGCACTCGAAGCCGTGCTTGCTGATATTCAAATGCGTGGTGTCGATCTGATTGTCAACCTCGGCGATATTTTATCGGGGGCATTGCAGCCTTGCGAAACTGCGGATAGATTGATGGCGCTCAATTTCCCGACGATTAAAGGCAATCACGAGCGGCAGGTACTCTCGGGTGATCTGAGTCGGATGGGGCCATCCGACCTTTATGCATATGAAACGATACGCCCCGACCAACGCCAGTGGATAGCCGCATTACCGACATCACTCACCTTTGATGATGTGCTTTTGGTGCATGGCACACCGACTAGCGATCTGGAATACTTTTTAGAAACAGTCACCGAAAGTGGATGCAGGCCAGCAACGATGGCAGAAATTATTTCCCGCGCCGGCTCTGCCAATGCGTCTCTTATCCTTTGCGGACATACCCATTTACCGAGATCCGTACGTCTTGATGATGGACGTTTAATCGTTAATCCAGGAAGTGTCGGGCTACAAGCCTATTACGACGACCATCCATTTTTCCATGTGATGGCGACTGGAACCCCGCATGCAAAATATGCGATTGTTACCAACGAAAAAGGCAATTGGGCATCCAAAAACATTTCTGTAGGTTATGACTGGGAGACGGCAGCAGTCATGGCTGAAGCTAATGGTCGATCCGATTGGGTAATTCCACTTAAAACAGGACTGTACACATCATGATGAATTCACCGCTCGCCGTCGTTCAGGCGCAGCTTGACGCCTATAACGCTAAAGACATCGATGCCCTGATGCTGACCTATGCAAAGGACGCCGAACAATTCACGCTGCATGGAGAATGCATTGCGCAGGGACACGCAGAACTTCGTTCGCGCTTCCTTGCCCGATTCGCTGAACCTGATCTACACGCACGCCTGCTTTCACGCATCGTGGTCGGCAATATCGTCACCGATTCGGAAAGCATTACTCGCAATTTTCCAGAAGGTATCGGCACGCTTGAAATGCTGTGTATTTACGAAATTGTGCACGGAAAAATTCAACGAGCATCGTTTGCCATCGGCAATCGGATCGAAGCGGTGTGTCACAAAGTCGAGGATTGAGCAGACGCAATCAGATAAGGCGTCAGAAGCGCGGTCAACCAGGTCATCACAACCTGGACCCGCGGTGCAAGTTGACGCCGGTTGGCGTACAGCAATGAAACCGGCATCGGACAGGCCGTATGCTCGGGTAACACCAGCACCAGCGCTCCTTGATCAAGCAATCTCTGCATCCCCAGCGTCGGGGCCTGAATAAGGCCCAAGCCAGCCAGTGCCGCGGCCTGATACGCATCAGTACCGTTCACCGTCACCGCAGCCTGCATCGGCTGCGTCTTGTAGGCGTCGTCGGCTCGGTCAAAATATTCCCATCCGGCTTCGTTCGAGGTGAGTTTCGGCGTGTAGTGGACCACGCGGTGCCAGGCCAGATCGGCGAGGGTTTGGGGTGTACCGTGCTCGCGCAGATAAGCAGGACTGGCGGCGTTGGACATCTGCATGGCCCCCAGAGACCGGGCAACGAGCTCAGAGTTTTCCAGCGCTCCTATCCGCAAAATGCAGTCGAATCCTTCGTGGACCAGATCGACACGGCGGTCGGTGGTGCTGATGCCGACTTCGAGCAAGGGGTGTGCGCTCAGGAATTCAGGCAGACGCGGAATGATGACATCGCGCGCGATGATATTAGGCAGGTCGATTCTGAGCCGTCCGGTCAACCCGCTTGCGGCGGGCTGAAACATGGCCTGTAATAGTTCAGCTTCGGCCAGCAACTCCTTGCAGCGCCCAAGAAAACGTTTACCGTCTTGTGTCAGGCGCACGCTACGCGTAGTGCGTTGCAGCAGGCGCGTGCCCAGACGTGCTTCAAGTTGTTGCACCGATGTCGATACGTGCCCCTTAGCCAGCCCTAGTTGTTCTGCGGCGCGGCTAAAGCTAGCCAAGTCAGCGACTCGGGAAAAGATGCGGAGTTCTTCGAGATTCATCACATTTGTAAGTCCTATTGATTGTTCTGTTTAAAAGAACAGTGTAGCCAGTTTATGGGACTTTATCGTCCGTCAGAAAATGATTAAAGTTCACCCATCACATTCACTCAAGGATTTACCCATGACGACGCACACAACCCCCATCGCTCTGATCACCGGTGCCAATCGCGGTCTCGGACGCAGCACGGCGCTAAAACTTGCCGAACGCGGCGTTGACGTTATCCTCACATTCAACAGCAATGCAGCCGAGGCGCACGCCGTCGTCCAACAAATTGCGGCGCTAGGTCGCCGGGCCGTCGCCATACAACTCGATGTCGCCGACAGCAAAAACTTCCCCGTATTTGCAGACGCGGTAAAAACACGACTTGCCGACACATGGCAGCGTGATCGCTTTGACTACCTCGTCAACAACGCCGGGATTGGTCTGCACGCAGATATTACGGAGACGACCGAAGAAGCGTTCGATACCCTTTTCAACATTCATTTGAAGGGTCCGTTTTTCTTGACGCAAAAACTGCTGCCTTTAATCGATTCGTGCTTGTCCGTGGTACTCGGCATAGAACTACTGAGTCGGAGA
>NZ_JBRIIQ010000189.1:0-3076 GCF_052976905.1 Glaciimonas sp. GG7
CACGTAGTGCCGTATCCTTCGATACGCTGCGCTACTCAGGACGATCGGAAGATGCACCAACGCATGCAACTACTTCGATACGCCCTGAAGGGCTACTCAGTACGAACGGAGTTTTTCACATTTCAATATCAACACGCCCTAATGCGCGCGCCATCATCGCGCGCTTTTTCATACTCACTCAAGAGGTGGTTTATGTACGACGAAATTCGCTCCCTGTTCAAGCGTTTAACTCCTGCCGTGGATTTTTGTTCCTTGCGTCTGGTCGATGAAAGCAGCGAACAATACACAGTGCGTCAGGATGTTTTGCAACCCATGAGCAACCGCTCAGACCGTGGCGTAATGGTGACCGTCATGCATCGCGGCGGCTATGGCTATGCCGCCACCAGCGACCTCAGCAGCGGCGGACTACAAGCAGCTTTGCAACGCGCCCAGGACTGGGCCGCCACCAGCGCCGGTCGTTCGGTTGTGGATTACTCACGCATCGAGATGCCTCGTCCGCAGGGACGTTATGCGAGTCTGGCCGCATCCAGCCCCGCATGGTCACGCAAAGACATCATCGCGCTGCTGATGCGCGAATCCGCTGCTTGCAAAATCGATAGCCGCATCGTCGATTGGTATGCATCGCTGGGCACGATCACCTCCGAGCAGCTCTATCTGAGCGCCGATGGAGCCGACGTATTCCAGCAATTTCGCTACGTGATGCCGAATCTGGCAGCGACAGCCAATCAGGGCGCAGATACGCAAACCCGGAGTTTGGGCGGTCAATACAATGGCTATTGCCATCAAGGCGGCATGGAAGTCTTGGTCACCGCAGGTTTTGACGGCGCAGGTCAGCGCATCGCCACGCAAGCGTTGGAGCTGCTTGCCGCGCCCGACTGCCCGACCGGGACCATGGATTTGCTGCTGATGCCTGAGCAAATGATGCTGCAAATTCATGAATCAATCGGCCATCCGCTGGAACTCGATCGAATTCTGGGCGACGAGCGCAACTTCGCCGGGACCAGTTTTGTGACACAAGATATGTTCGGTCACTTTCAATACGGCTCAGAATTACTCAATGTCACCTACGACCCAAGCCGCCCGGAACAATTCGCCAGCTATCAATGGGACGACGACGGCAGCGTTGCCGAGCGCAGTTTTATCATTCAAAACGGGATACTCAAAAAACCACTGGGCGGGGCCATTTCTCAAGCCCGTGCTGGCATGGATGGCGTCGCCAACTCCCGCGCATGTAGCTGGAACCGCCCGCCGATAGACCGCATGGCGAATCTGAATATCGAACCCGGCAGCAGCTCCTTGCAAGACTTAATCGGATCGGTAGAACGCGGCGTATTGATGGATACCAACGTGTCCTGGTCAATTGATGATTCCCGCAATAAATTTCAATTCGGTTGCGAATCGGGCCGCCTGATTGAAAATGGCGAGCTCAAAGGCGTGGTAAAAAATCCTAACTATCGCGGCATCTCTGAGAGCTTCTGGCGCTCCCTCAAAGGCGTCGGCGACCAGTCGACCTTCAATGTCATGGGCACGCCGTTCTGCGGCAAAGGTGAGCCGTCGCAAGTGATCCGGGTCGGCCACGCCTCACCGGCCTGTCTGTTTGAGAATATTTCAGTTTTTGGTGGAGATGCAGCATGAGCGCCGTGTTGAATACAGCAACAGTGACCAATCAAATGCAAACCTACTTCTATGATCTGGCGACCTTTCTCAGCACCCGCATGCAAGCTACCGAGCAATACACTTGCTGGTTTTCAGCAGAAGCCACCGACTTCGTACGCTTCAATCGCAGCCAGATTCGCCAGCCCGGCCATGTGCATCAAATGACCTTGTCTTTGCGTCTGATCAACGGCAAGCGTCATGCTGAAAGCGTGGCCACTTTAGGCGGTGATCTGGCAACCGATAACGCGCAATGCCTGCGCATGCTCGACCAACTACGGTCGCAATTACCCGATCTGCCGGAAGACCCGTATCTACTGTTTTCGCAAGAAGTCTGCTCCACGCAACACATTAAACCTTCCGCATTGCCAGACAGCGCAGCCATCGTCGATCAGGTACTGAGCGCAGCAGACGGCTGCGATTTAGTCGGACTTCTGGCAGCTGGACCGGTGTATCGCGGCTTTGCCAATTCGCTGGGTCAGCGTAACTGGCATCAAAGCGCCACCTTCAATCTCGACTGGAGCCTGTATCAAAGTCGCGACAAGGCGGTCAAAACTTCTTACACCGGGACCGCGTGGGATGCGCAAGTATTTCAGCGTAAATTTGCCAGCGCCAAAGAACAACTGCACTTGCTCGAGCGTGCGCCAGTGACCATCAAACCAGGCGCGTATCGCGCTTATCTGACGCCGACTGCGCTAGGTGAGCTGATCAGTATGCTGAACTGGGATGGACTATCCGAGAAAGCCTTGCGCACCAAGCAAAGTGCGTTGCAACGCATGCGCGACGAGGGGCTGGCATTCCATCCTTCGGTGACGCTGACGGAAGATACGGTCAACGGGATTGCGCCCGGCTTTCAACGCGATGGCTTTATCAAACCGGATCAATTGGCGCTGCTGCAAGATGGTCATCTGACCGGCAGCATGATTTCACCGCGCACCGGGCTGGAATATGGGATTGCGCCGAATGGTGCGGATGGGGACGAAGGCACTTCGTCGCTTGATCTTGCGGCTGGTGAGTTGCCACTGGCGAATATTTTGGCGGAACTTGGGACGGGGATTTTTGTTAGCAATTTGTGGTATCTGAATTTTTCTGATCGGGCCAATTGTCGGATTACCGGGATGACGCGGTTTGCGACGTTTTGGGTAGAGGATGGAGTGATCAAAGCGCCGCTGAATGTGATGCGGTTTGATGATTCGTTGTTTCAGTTGTTGGGGGATAAGTTGATTGGATTGACGCGGGAGCGGGAGTTGTTGATTGATAATGAATCTTATGGTGAGCGGCGGGTTGGGAGTGTTTTGCTGCCTGGGGCGTTGATTCGGGGAGTGAATTTTGTGTTGTAAACGGGCTGTTGGGTGATGACATGGTTTGTGCTCCGTGGAGGCTAGTCGGGGGCGGCCCGACAGCCGGTCACTTTCTTTTGCTT
>NZ_JBRIIQ010000190.1:0-2928 GCF_052976905.1 Glaciimonas sp. GG7
CGACTATGCGGCAAAATTGCCAGCACACCACGCGTACGCATGGGCGCGATCATCCCAAGCGCTTGACAGAAGCATCCGTATTGACGGCCACCACCAGCGACGCCCCCTCCTCGCGAGCCTGCGCCAGATAGGTTACATGTCCCCGATGCAAGATATCAAAAACACCGTTCGTCAAGACCACCGGTTGCGGTAACGCAGCAATGCGCGCACGTAATTGGGCACGCGATGTAATTTTTTGTTCGAATGTAATCATGGGGGCCATACAAGTAAGAAATAAAAAAGCCGCAACACATTGCGGCTCTTCGGGTCTGCTTTGAACAGATCAATCTATTCCAACAACCGGGTTAAGCAACAATCGCAGGCGGCGCAACAGGTAGATCAGCGAGCCGCGCAACGATTTCCTTACGATACCGATTCAAATCCTGCACCGTCACGAAGTTACGCTCAAACAACAATGACATATTGTGCAAAATACGGTCAACGACCTTCTTTTCCCACACGCCGTCAAACTTAATCTGATCATCAAGCCAACGCTCCAGCCACTCCGGGTCCGGCAGACGACTTTGGACCGTGTCGTTTGGAAACAAGGCCTTATTCACATGCAGATTAGTCGGATGCAAAGGCTTTTCGGTACGACGGGAAGATGCCATCAATACGCCAATCTTGGCGAATGCCGCTGAAGCACGATCGCCGACTTCAACTAGCGCTTTTTTCATGTAGCGCAAATAAGCACCACCATGACGCGCTTCATCTTGGCTAATAATTTTATAAATATGCTTGATGACCGGCTCAGTGTGCCAGTCCGACGCACAGCGGTACCAGTGATTAAGACGAATTTCGCCGCAAAAATGCATCGTCAGCGTCTCTAGCGCTGGTGCCGGGTCGAATTCAAAGCGGACATTGTCAAGCTCTTCTTCCGTTGGCACCAACTCTGGACGGAAACGACGCAGGTATTCCATTAAGACTAATGAATGCTTCTGCTCTTCAAAAAACCACACCGACATGAACGCCGAAAAGTCACTATCGCCGTGGTTATCGCGCAAAAACATTTCTGTAGCAGGCAGTGCCGACCATTCTGTAATCGCGTTCATGCGAATCGTCTGGGCCTGCTCGTCTGATAGTTGGGAAGCGTCAAACTTGTCCCACGGAATATCGGTCGCCATGTTCCATCGGACTTCTTCCAGTGATTTAAACAATTCTGGATACAGCATAAATACCTTACAAGTTGGGTTAACCCGGTGATTTTACCAAGAATTGCCTTGGTAACCTATTTATAAGCTCTGGCGTGGTCAGTTTCAATAGGACAATTTTAAGAAAACCGCTCCGCTGTCGCCCTCATTGATTAATAAACAACGTTTCTGATTGTTTCTTACAATGTGTATACGCAAAAAAGGCTGTACTGGATGTGCGCAAAAATATTATCAAATGTCATCAACTATTTTGAATCCGAATACTTAGAGCCTACGTATGTAGTAAAGGAGCATTATCAGCAATATAAATTACAACGCCTATAAGAAACATTCCCCCAGGAGCAGACGCAGATGAACATCGCCATTATCGGCTCCGGCATTTCCGGTCTCGCCAGTGCGTACCGCTTGACCCAGGCCGGACATCACGTTTCGCTCTATGAGGCGAATGACTATTTTGGCGGTCATACTAATACAGTCGACGTCACGTTGGATGGACAAACTTACGGCGTAGACACGGGTTTTCTGGTCTTCAATCACCGCACCTATCCCCATCTCGTCGCATTATTCGAAGAACTACAGGTTGAGACTGCGGCAACGGATATGTCGTTCTCGGTAAAAATACCCATCAATGGCCGCTTCGGCAAACGCACGCTCGAATGGTCCGGCACCAATCTGGACAGCGTCTTTACCCAGCGTCGCAATTTACTCAGCCCCAAGTATTTACGGATGCTACGCGACATCCTGCGCTTCAATGCGCAAGCCACCGAGATCGCTAACGACGCCGACTCTCCGCTCGGCGTGATGTCGCTGGGCGATTTTCTATCCGGCAACAACTACAGTGAGGCATTCAAAAATTGGTATTTGCTCCCGATGGCTGGCTGCATCTGGTCCTGCCCGACGGCGCAAATGTTGGCATTTCCCGTCTCCAGTTTTATCCGGTTTTGTCATAACCACGGACTGCTCCAAGTCAGCAACCGGCCCCAATGGCGCACCGTCAAGGGCGGCGCTAAACATTATGTCGACAAGCTATTAGCGGTCATCCCCAACACATATTTGCACACCCCAGTCACGGGCATCAGCCGATTCCACAGCGAAGGTCTTTGTCAGGTAAGGGTACAAACCCGCAACGGTACACGACACTACGATCATGTCGTGATGGCCGGTCATAGCGATCAGAGTTTGCAATTACTACAAGACCCTACGCAAGAGGAAAAGCGGCTGTTATCCGCCATCCAATATCAGCCCAATCACGCTGTACTGCATACTGATCACAGTCTGTTACCCCAGAACCGCAAAGCCTGGGCCGCGTGGAATTATCAAAGTCAATCCGGCAGCGATCCGCAGGTTTGCGTACATTATTTGCTCAATCAATTGCAGCCGCTACCGTTCCAAACGCCGTTAATGGTTTCCCTTAACCCCATCGATCAACCGAAGCCACACAGCGTGATCCAACGTTTCGACTACGCCCATCCGATCTTCGATGCCGCAGCCATCGCCGCGCAACCACAGTTCGCCGCCATGCAAGGCCACAACAACACCTGGTATGCCGGTGCCTGGCTGGGCTATGGATTTCATGAAGACGGTCTGACATCCGGACTCGCCGCAGCCAGCGCCATTCTGAGCTTGCCCCGTCAAGTCTTGCGCGCCACCGAAAGCATTGCCGCTTAAGGCCAGAGAAAATATGCACATCGATTCGTGCTTGTCCGTGGTACTCGGCATAGAACTACTGAGTCGGAGA
>NZ_JBRIIQ010000191.1:0-2896 GCF_052976905.1 Glaciimonas sp. GG7
CCCAGTACGATCAACATCACCAGCGGACTCCACTGCCAGACATCGACCATCACCATGTTGTCATCGGCTACGCGGTGCGCGACATCGCGCAAGGCAGCTGGATCGAAGAATCATTGGTGCGTATGCCACCGGCGCGCCAACTCGACGGCCTGCCGATCTCGACCCGGGTACTACCGCCCGCCGCACCGCTTGAAGGCTATACCTTTGAAGGTTATCGGAATGCCGACGGCAGCGTGGCGACCCGCAATATTCTCGCCATTACCACCACCGTGCAGTGCGTAGCAGGCGTGGTCGAGCATGCCGTCAAGCGGATTAAAGATGAGCTGTTGCCGCACTATCCGAACGTCGATGACGTCATCGGGCTAGAGCACACCTACGGCTGCGGCGTCGCCATTGATGCGCCCAACGCCGACATCCCGATCCGCACGCTGCGCAACATCAGCCTGAACCCGAACTTCGGCGGTCAGACCATGGTGGTCAGTCTCGGTTGCGAAAAACTGCAACCGTCGCGCTTGCTGCCAGAAGACGCGCTACCCATCCAGAACGGTCCCTACATCGTCACGCTGCAAGACGACATCCACGTCGGGTTCGAGTCGATGATTCAATCGATTATGGATATGGCGATGCTGCGGCTTCAGGTTCTCAATCTGCGTACGCGCCAAACCTGTAGCGCCGCCGATTTAGTCGTTGGCGTGCAATGCGGCGGCAGCGATGCGTTTTCTGGCGTCACGGCCAATCCGGCAGTCGGTTTCGCCACTGATTTGCTAGTCCGTGCAGGCGCGACCGTCATGTTTTCAGAAACCACCGAAGTGCGCGACGGCATCGATCAGTTGACCGCCCGCGCACTCAATGCCGATGTCGCCAACGGCATGATTCGCGAAATGGCCTGGTACGACGATTATCTGAAAAAGGGCGGGGTAGACCGCAGCGCCAACACTACGCCCGGCAACAAAAAGGGCGGTCTGGCTAACATCGTCGAAAAAGCCATGGGCTCCATCGTCAAGTCCGGCACCAGCGCCATTTCCGGCGTGTTGTCACCGGGCGAAAAGCTCAAACAAAAAGGCCTGATCTACGCCGCCACGCCAGCAAGCGATTTCATCTGCGGCACGTTGCAACTCGCCGCCGGAATGAACCTGCACATCTTCACCACCGGACGCGGCACGCCCTACGGTCTGGCAGCAGTGCCGGTCATCAAAGTCGCCACCCGCGACGATCTGGCACGCCGCTGGCATGACTTAATGGATGTCAACGCTGGCCGTATTGCCACCGGCGAAGCCACGATCGAAGACGTCGGTTGGGAATTATTCAGACTTATGCTGGACGTTGCCAGCGGTCGTAAAACATGGGCTGAACATTGGAAACTGCACAATGCCCTGACGCTGTTTAATCCTGCGCCGGTGACCTGAGGCGTGGATTATTGATGATGCTGCTTTCTGAATAAAAGCAGCCCCGCTGGATCAAAAAAACATGCAGCCGATTGAAAAATCGGCTGCATGTTTTTTTGCAGGGAGGATCAGTTCGATACTTGTGTGGAGAGTGCAATGTTGACGGACGTCAGACAATATATTGCAACTAAAATCCGCTATTTATTACTGCTGATTGAATATTTGTCGCATTTATAGTGAATTTGTTTCTAATCGCACGCATTTCATTGTCCTAAAAATAAAATATATGTACGATGTCGTACAACAGTTTTTTATGACCAAGGGAGATGAAAATGTTTATACCAAAAAAAATACGCAGTAATTTGTTTTTAGTCGCAGCAATGGCCTTGTCGGTTTCGCAAGCATATGCTCAGAGCAGTGTGACGCTGTATGGCGTCGCAGACAGCCTCGTGACCTATCAAAATAGCCAAACCACATTGGGCGCAACCACCGGTGGCGGATCGAACACGCGTGTGAGCTCGGGTGCCTGGGCGGGGAGTCGCTTTGGTTTTAAAGGGACGGAAGATCTTGGTGGCGGATTGGCTGCTATTTTCGTTCTGGAATCCGGTTTCAGTATCGATACTGGTACGGCTCAATTTACCAACGCGCTGTTTGCTCGCCAGTCTGTTGTCGGGTTGAACGATCAGACCTACGGAAAAGTCACAGTCGGTCGTCAATACACAGCCTACTACATGCAACTGGCAGCGTTTAGCCCGACCACCTGGACCACCGGCTTTTTTGGTGCGCACGCTGGTGACGTCGATGCGCTCGATACCAGTGTCCGCACGAATAACTCGATCATGTACACGTCGCCGACGCTTAATAACTTTACTGTTGCCGGTTCGTATGCGTTTGGTGAAGTCCCGGGCAGCACCAAGCAAGGATCGACTGCAAGTGTGGGTGTGCAGTACAAAAACGGTCCGATCGGGATTGGCGCGGGCTATATGCGTGTCAACAACTCCACAGTTAACGGTGGAGCATGGGGTACGGATTCGAGCACGAACTCCGGTGGTCAGCCAGTGGTGTCAGCTGTCACTAACGGTTATCAGACCGCTGCTTCGCAACAACGCGTCGCCGTCGGCGCAGGCTATTTCTTCACGCCTGCTCTGGATATTTCTCTGACCGGTTCAAACGTTCAGTACACGCCAGGCAGCGGTTCGAGTTTTAACCATACGGCGATCTTCAATACCATCGGTTCAGTACTGCACGCACATGTTGGTGCGCCGTGGGATCTGGCGGTTGGTTATAGCGAAACCCATGCTACCAGCGCTAACGGCATCAAAAATGCGGCTTCTTACAAGCAATTAACGTTGAGCCAATACTATGCGTTGTCGGTACGCACCGGACTGTACGCACTGCAGTCTTACCAGCGTAGCAGCGGCCAGACACTCGGCACAGCTGGCAGTAGCAAAATCATTGATGCCACCGCGACTATCGGCGACGGTTTCAACAGCTCACCATCAGCGTCGAAT
>NZ_JBRIIQ010000192.1:0-2780 GCF_052976905.1 Glaciimonas sp. GG7
ACGACCTTCGGGTTATGAGCCCGACGAGCTGCCAGACTGCTCCACCCCGCGTCTGAGGAATGAGATTATATAGCCTATCGACTGAGATAGCTAGGACTTACCTGAAATTATTCCAGTGAGGCATATTTGCTGTCAACACACCCTAGTCCGATCAAGCGGACTGAGGCCTTTTTGCGTCAATCCGAACAGCAAATTTTATAGGTAGGAAATCCATTTCAATGACGCGGTGATACACTTCCGTGTCCGACACCGAGCACGCTCTTCAACTTAAGCATTGCCCCCCCCCCAGACCTTGACACGATCCCTATGAAATTCTGCTCCGAATGCGCGCATCCTGTATCTCTGCAAATTCCGCCTGATGACACACGTGAGCGCTTTGTGTGCAGCAATTGCGGCACGATTCATTATCAAAATCCAAAGATGGTAGTCGGCTCCATTCCAGTGTGGGAGCATGAGGGCGAAGTCAGTGTCTTGCTGTGCAAACGGGCCATAGAACCGCGTCACGGCTACTGGACACTCCCTGCTGGATTCATGGAAAACGATGAAACCACCGAAGACGCGGCCCGCCGCGAAACAGAAGAAGAAGCCGGGGCCAAGATTGCATTACATGGACTTTTTTCCATGATCAATGTCCCGCGCGTGCATCAGGTGCATTTGTTTTATCGGGCAACCTTGCTCGATCTTGACTATGCGGCCGGGATTGAAAGCCTGGAAGTTGAGATGTTTACTGAAGCGCAGATTCCGTGGGAAGAGATTGCCTTCCCCACCGTTGCGTACACGCTGAAAGCTTTTTTTGACGAGCTCAAATTAGTGAAAAAAAATGCGGCAAGCTTCTCGCTACACACGGACAATATTTATAAACCGATGCGCAGCGATTAACTCTTAGCCAGTATTTCTATACTGGCCGATACAAAGCGATCAAATCATTAAGCAGCTTAGGGCGACTCAATACATATCCCTGTATCAGACTACAACCATATTGGCGCAAATAAGCCAACTGCGCATCGGTTTCCACCCCCTCTGCAATGACGTCCAGATGCATGTGTCGGCCAAGCTCTATGATGGTGCGTACGATCGCTTTGTCTTCCTTCTGATTCGGCAAGCCGCTCACGAAAGAGCGATCAATTTTAATGGAAGAAATAGGCAGATTTTTCAAGCGCGATAGCGACGAATAACCCATACCGAAATCATCAAGGCTAATCCCTACGCCGAGTTGCCGCAGGGCGCGCATGACCGGGATCACCTTATCCGGTTGCTGCATCACCATCCCTTCCGTCAACTCCAGGCAAAGATGGTACGAAGCAATTCCCGTCTCCTTCAAAATAGCACTCAGTTCATCGGGAAAATCACTGCTGGTAAATTCTGGCGCAGCCATATTGACATGCATTTGCAACTCACCAAAACCGGACCGATGCAATATGGCAAGGTCGCTACAGGCTTGCCGCAAGACCCAACGTCCGAGACTCACAATCAAACTACTCTGTTCTGCAATCGGGATAAAAATATCGGGCCGCACCACTTCCCCGTTCGCACGCCGCCAACGAATCAAGGCTTCAACAGCCTGCATATGCTGGCCACCACCATCGAATATCGGTTGATACTCCAGAAAGAATGCGTTATCTGCCAATCCCTGATGCAACTCCGCCTCCAGCGTCAGTCGCAATGCCACGTCGGACTGTTGCACTGCAAGCGTCTGGGAGGTGCTATTCGAAAAAAAACTCAGCGCATTGCGGCCATTTTTCTTGATCCGATACATTGCCTCATCGGCACTGCGCAATAGCTCTGGACTGGTCATGCCGTTTTCCGGAAAGATGCTAATGCCAATACTGGCCGACACCGCCATCTCGTTACCTTCAAACATAAACGGCGTACGCGCGGCTACCAATACGCGCTCAGCTAGCGCATCCAATAATGCACCTAACAGCAATGACGCACGCTCGGGAATCAACATAATCGCGAACTCATCACCACCGAGGCGTCCAACGTAACTCCCTGGCGGAGCAAGGGCTTGCAATCGTTGTGCAAATTCACGCAAGACCACATTCCCAGCCTCATGACCGAAGGCATCATTGACAGGCTTAAAGCGATCGAGATCAATAAATATCAACCCGAACGATGCGCCCGAGGCGGCACTGTCGGCACATTGATTATCGAGCATCCGATAAAAATAGGTGCGATTAGCCAACTCCGTCAAGCCATCGATCTGCGCCAATTGACGGATGGTTTCCTGCTGCTCGAGTCGTTGCGCCGTCTGTGCAATAAGTGCACCTATCGTCGCCGAAAGATTCGGCAATTGCGCCTCACGCTGACGCGAGAGCCGACTATAAAACTCGAGCACCCCGGGACTATTACGAATCCCATCCTCAGTCACATACACCACGGGAAACACATAACCGGAGCGCAGCCGACATTTTTCAGCGCTGTTGTAGCGCAAGAAACTATGATCGGTCACCAAATCTTCAATCCAACGTGCTTCGCCGGTTTGCCATACTGTTCCTACCAACCCTGCGCCAGCCGCCATCCGCAGCGTACAACTTTCATCTGTAAATGCTGTGAGCGGATAGTCCGGGTCGTGCCAGAAATATTTACAGGCGAGTTGCTGGTCTTCCGCCTGGCCCGGCTCAATCGCCCAATAAGCACCCCACTCCCATCCCAGATTTTCACAGACTAGCTTAATTACCTTGGTAACAGCCGCACCCAAGGTATCCGTACCGACCAAAAATTTGGCATCGATTTTGGAGCGCGCATGCCATAACGCACGACGCGTACGCACGGTCATA
>NZ_JBRIIQ010000193.1:0-2725 GCF_052976905.1 Glaciimonas sp. GG7
TTTGCGAGTCGGTTCGACAAAACCAGAGAAGAAGAATTTTCTCTCGAAGAGTATCCTTCGAGTTGTTCGGCTTTGAGAAATAAGACCGGTCCGCGATCCAGCGCGCGCTCCACTGCTTGCCTCACCACGACTGATTTTCCACATCCAGGCAGGCCGCGGACCTGGACGATACGGGCCGTGGTGAGCTTTGCGTCCAGGCTCTTAAGGAGCGAGGTTCGGTCGAGTTTCGTTCCGTCAACATCGTCAGGAATAAGGCTGGCGTAGCTCTTAGCGAGTTCCGTCAACTTGTGGAGGTCAAGGTGAAAGGAGGTCGCGCCGCGAAGACGAGCGAGAGGTGCGATCGAGCGCACAAGACGCGCGCGATCAAACTGACCTGACTTGCCGGCTGATGCGCGGGCTAGTTGAACGGCCCACGACCAGAGAAGGGGTGCTTTGACTACTTCATCGGGCGCAAGGCACTCTCGAATACGATTAATGGCATCTGGGGGATCAGTGGCACCTTCGAGAAGGAAGTCGAACTGGATGAGCACGAAATGTGCAAGGAATTGATGCACTTCTTCACTCGTGCATGGTGTCCCTTTCGCCTCTTTTACTAAGGCAACCACGTCGTTTTTGACCGCTTTTAATTCGGCGCTGGCGCTGCCTCCCTTCGCAAAGCGAGCGTCAAAATGGTCAGCCGTCAGACTTTCACGTGCCCATTCACAAAGGGTCTTGAGCGCTCGTTCTTTGGCGCGTGAGACGGTTCCGACAGCTGCCCCGTAGCGGTCAGCATTGACGCGGAAGTCAGACTTTTTTAAGGTAGCCCAACTGTCGCGGATAATGTCGCGAAAGTCGGTATTCGTTCTTGCCTTACTAATCGTGAGCGAACGTTTCACTTGGAGGCTAAGGCGTGCGGGGTTCTTTCCGACGTCTTCAAAATCAACAATCACATCATCGAGCGGTTCCCCAAAGTCGCGCTGCTGAACCGACACGCAGACAACGGTTCGATCATTGATACCGGGTGCATAGGCCTCGGCTAGCAACGCGGTGAGGTAGAACGCAGCCGCGTCGCCCTCAAAAGTAAAACCCTCGCCGCCGGCGAGTTCAGGTGATTGCGGCATCGGTAGCTTAATTAAAAAATTGGTTAAGCAGCCATCAGTTGAGGAACTGACTGGTCGGTTACCGGCGATTGTATTTTTGTTGTCATCCTACCTTAAAACTTCCATACCTGCATACGTCAAACAATCAGACGCCAATCAAGGGTCAAGGGTCAAGGGTCAAGGGTCAAGTAATCTGTCATGGAAATCACCCGGAAGCGCGAAGCGATGAATGTCCGCAAAGTATCTGAAGCGCGCACTTGCGCTCCCCGAAGGTAATAATTAGTCGAGAGGCATACTGAGCGCCTTCTTTCGGATGTGAAGTTGCCATCTTTGTCGTCTATGGATTTCGACTTTGCTCAGTTACCTGCCGCTAAACCAACGTCGGCATGAAGAGCTGGATTGGGTCGAGACTTGCTCGCCATGCTTTTCAAAACCTGCCATTCGTTGAAACATTCCCGTCAACGGCCGGTCCACTTAACTAAGCTGTCATTCGTTCCAATGCAGACAAAAAACACATTATCCTAGAACTGGTTGGCCTCTCATCAAAACCTAATGACCGCACCCAGTCTTTAGCAGACTCAAATGAAATTCAACAATCGAAAACTCTCGGTCCATTGTCGATTTAATCCAAAGCATCCTATTTTAATTTCGGTAGCTCTTCCCAATCAGTAGTATATCGAGCCGTCCGATACTCAAATCGCGCAGCCCAGCGCCCGACCCCACCAGCAGAACCCAATCGCACGGTATCTCTCCCATACAGCGTATTCAGCACATCAAGCGCCCCCATCACGGCAGGCGAATACTTGCCGCAAGAACCGCCGCCAAACAAACTCCCCTGCCCAATCGCCCCAGAACGCAAATCCATCAACACCACCCCCGCCTTTTTGTACTTAAATCCCTCCCGAAATAAACGCTTTAGCCCATACAGCGCCAACGCAGTCAGCACCCGCAAATCATCCGACGGTTCCGGCAGCGGTACGGTCATGCCGTTGTTGTATTGCGGCTCATCGAATCTGAAGCGATCCGTTTCAACAAAAACGTGAATCGCCCCGCATACCGATTTTTGTCCGCGCAGTTTCTCGGTCGCACGGGCCATGTACAACGACACGGCTTCCTCCAATTCCCGGATGGTCATCACGGTCGCACCGAAAGAGCGCGAGGAAATAATCTGTTTGCGTGGTGGCGAAATCTCTTCTAATGCCAGACAAGAGACGCCGCGTAATTCGTTGTAGGTACGCTCCATCACCACGCCGAACTGTTCGCGAAGTGCTTTGGAGGACGCTGTGCGTAGTTTTTGCACGGTGTCGATATGCATGCCGCGCAGCCTGTCGCTGATCTTGCGGCCAACGCCCCACACTTCGCCGACGTCGATATGACTAAGTACTTCGTCGACATCATCGCTATGCATGCTCGTGAGATCGCACACGCTGTTGTAGGGGGCTTGCTTTTTGGCGATATGGTTGGCCATCTTGGCGAGGGTTTTTGAGGAGCCGATGCCAACGCAGACGGGTAGCCCGGTCCACTGTTTGACTCGGTGCCGGATCGCTTGCCCCATGTCGGTCAGGCTGGGCCAAAGTCCGCTCATGCCGTTGAGACTGAGGAATGATTCATCGATGGAATAGACCTCTACATCGGGGCTGTAGTCG
>NZ_JBRIIQ010000194.1:0-2634 GCF_052976905.1 Glaciimonas sp. GG7
TCAATAACCGTGGTGCGATTTAATGTAACCAAGCAATGTAACCAAGAACTTTAGTCAGTCGCCGTCTTGCACTATCCCCAGCGGACCACCAGCAGCGGCTTCCGGAGCGACGTGCAACACCACTGTGCCGTAGGCGGTGCCGCTCATCCTGGCGTCTGAAATACGCACCATATCCTTGACACCCTGCGCCAACAATTTAGGCGGCAAGCCCATATTGCCAACTTCTGCCATGCCCGGATAACCCTTGGGGCCACAGTTTTTCATCACCAATATTGAGCTGGCATCGACGTCTAATTCAGGATCGTTGATACGTGTTTTGTAATGACTGAAATCTTCAAACACCACGGCACGACCGCGATGCTGCATCAATGCCGGTGTGGCTGCAGAAGGTTTTAAGACTGCACCGCGCGGGGCCAGATTGCCACGCAAAATACATATCCCGCCATCGGCGATCAACGGATTATCCAGCGTTCGAATAACCTCGTCGTTATACACCGGCGCATCCAGCGTGTTTTCCCAAAGGGTCTTGCCGTTCACCGTCAGCGCATCTTTATGCGGCAGCAAATTGCCATCGCCAAGGCGACGCAATACGCCCGGCAAACCACCGGCGTAATAAAACTCTTCCATCAAGAATCGGCCCGACGGTTGCAAGTCAACAATGGTTGGCGTGCCGCGGCCTATCGTGGTCCAATCTTCCAGTTCCAGATCGACGCCGATACGACCGGCAATCGCTTTCAGATGGATCACGGCATTGGTCGAGCCGCCTATCGCTGCGTTGACGCGAATCGCGTTTTCAAACGCCGCACGGGTCAGAATTTTGGATAAGCGCAAGTCTTCCCAGACCATCTCAACAATGCGCATGCCAGACATGTGCGCCAACACATAACGGCGTGAATCGACCGCTGGAATGGCGGCATTGTGCGGCAAGGAAGTTCCGAGCGATTCGGCCATACACGCCATCGTGGAGGCCGTTCCCATGGTGTTGCAGGTACCGGCCGAGCGTGACATGCCGCCCTCAGCCGACATGAATTCATGCATCGTAATCTTGCCCGCTTTTACCGCTTCGCTGAGTTGCCATACCGCCGTGCCGGAGCCGATATCTTTGCCGTTATGCTTACCGTTGAGCATCGGACCGCCGGTGACCACGATAGTCGGAATATCGCAGCTAGCCGCACCCATCAGCAAGGCTGGCGTGGTTTTGTCGCAGCCCACCAGCAGCACTACCGCATCCATCGGATTGCCACGGATCGATTCTTCGACATCGATACTGGCCAGATTGCGGGTTAGCATCGCGGTCGGGCGCAGATTCGATTCGCCGTTAGAGAACACCGGGAACTCAACCGGGAAACCACCTGCTTCCAAAATACCGTTCTTAACGTGTTCCGCAATTTTGCGGAAATGCGCGTTACAGGGTGTCAATTCAGACCAGGTATTACAGATACCGATAATCGGTTTTCCGTGAAACTGATGATCGGGAATGCCCTGATTTTTCATCCAGCTGCGGTACATGAAACCGTTTTTGTCATTAGTGCCAAACCATTCGGCGGAGCGTAGTGGACGTTTTTTATCGATAGTCATCATTGGCTTTCGTTTGATGTGCAGCACCCTCCGGCTCACGGATACATGCTGCAACTGAATGGTTGGAAGCGTCCGGCACAGGCCGGACGCATGGAGAATTTATTTGTTTTTGTTGTAGACGTCGACACACACAGCGGTCAGCAATACCAGGCCTTTGATGACCTGCTGGTAATCAATCCCGATACCCATGATCGACATACCGTTGTTCATCACGCCCATCACAAAGGCACCGATCACCGCGCCCATGACTTTACCGACGCCGCCGGATGCCGATGCGCCGCCGATGAAACAGGCCGCAATCACGTCAAGCTCAAAGCCGGTACCGGCTTTCGGCGTCGCCGTGTTGAGGCGTGCTGCAAAAATCAGTCCGGCCAATGCCGCCAACATCCCCATATTGACGAAGGTATAAAACGAGACACGGGCAGTTTTGATCCCAGATAATTGCGCGGCCTTGATGTTACCGCCCACTGCATACACCCGACGTCCGATCGTGGTCCGATTGGCGACAAAGGTGTAGATCACCATCAGCACAAACATGATGATCAGTACGTTGGGCATGCCTTTGTAGGACGCCAGCAAATAACTGAACGAAATAATGATGGCAGCAAAAACAATATTTTTAATCACAAAAAACGTCAGCGGCTCATCTTCCATGCCGTGCTTAGTTTGACTTACCCGACCGCGCCATTTGGTGATAATCATGATCACCGCTACCGCTACACCGACCAGTAATGACGTCGTGCGCAGATCAACACCGCCGAGTGGGTCCGCGATAAAACCGGAACTCAGATGCTGGAACGCATCAGGAAACGGCCCGACCGACTGCCCATCAAGCAAGGCCAATGTCAGACCTTTAAATACCAGCATCCCGGCCAGGGTCACGATGAATGCCGGGATTCTGAAATACGCCACAAAGTAGCCTTGCGCCGCTCCGATGATGGCACCGGCAAACAGGCACAGAATGATGGTGACGATAAAATTGACGTGAAGATTGACCATCAAGTTCTGCAAAGGTGGTGTTGCGCTTTTGGTTGTCGGTTTCGTGGCCGTTGATAT
>NZ_JBRIIQ010000195.1:0-2562 GCF_052976905.1 Glaciimonas sp. GG7
CGGTGGTGCCGGTTTTTGCTGCGGTAGTGACTTTAGCCGCATCAGCGACTTTGACGTGGGCGGCCGAAGTTTCAATGACACCACCGTTGCCACCGTTTGCAGCCGACGCATCCAGAGTCCCGCTAACATTCACCGTGCCAGTCGTCATGCCGCCCTGCAACGTAATGGTGCCGCCGTGATTACTGACCGTGCGTGCTTCGATCACACCGGTGTTGTTGACCACGCTGGCGATCAACGCATCTTTCGCGCCGGCCGTCATGATTACCATGCCGCCATCGGCCGCCATCAAGCCACCGTTTTCAACCAGACTGTCGAGCAAACTTTGATCGACTTTCATGCTCACCATACTGTTACCGCTAAACGTCAGTGTCGCCGCGCTGCCTGCGCCCAGTGCAATACTGCCGAGTTGGGCTGTGATCACGCCTTGATTGCTGACGTGCTGACCGAGTAGCGCGACATAACTGGCGGCATTGATCGTGCCGTTGTTGACGACACTGGCTTTGCTGTTACCGCTAAAGGTGCGCTTAGTGCCGCTCGAGCTGGCGTCATTTAAATCCAGGGTGGAAGCGACCAAGCCGCCGACATTGACCTGTGACCCGGCACCAAACAATACCCCGTTCGAGTTGATCAGAAAGACCTGACCGTTGGCGTTGAGATGGCCGAGAATTTGCGTGCCGTTGACGTCGGCGATGCGGTTGACCGCTATTGCGCTTGCGTTCGGCTGGACGAAATTGACCGTCTCTGGCGCGGCGATATTAAAACTTTTCCAGCTCAGCGCCAGATTCTGGCTGGCCTGATTAATCGTGGTGAGCGTGGTGAGCGTGGTAAGCGCGCCCGACTGCGCGATGCTGCCCGTGCCGGTAACGACTTGTCCGCCGACCGGCGCGGCTTGCGCACCCGCTGCCGACAGTGCCGCTGCTGCGAGCGCAGCTGCTTTCATTAATTTGCTTAATTTACGACCAGAGCCTTTGCCGCATCCACGGGTTTTTTCTGCTACCGCTACCCAACCATTGAGTACGTGGCTCCATACCAGACGAAATATGTGGTTCATTGATCCGTGGCGTTTCATAAGGGCAATCCTTTTACTTTTATAAGCTGTCGCAGCTTTGCGATTGGTGATGAGGCGAATGTTAAAGAGGAATTTAATTATGCTCATATTGCATAATACAATTATATTTTTATGAAAATATACAATGCGTTACACGGGTTGCAATATATCAATAACCAGAGTTTAAGTGTAAATTTATTAACAAATATTTGCCCGCAATCAACTAATTAGTTTTGCGAAAAATAATGTCCTGGCGTAAATAAGCTGCCCTGTTGGCACTGCTAAGGCTGGTGTCTTTTAAGGAGTCAACGGAGCATTACCCGCAGGAGAAATGACGTTACGCTGCCTGAAGCAGCTCCCCTCTCTGGCTGGTGGAAGAAGGGTTGGGGAGATGTAGAAGATACAAAAACGCAGACGACAAAAAAGGAAGCCTTTTGGGCTTCCTTTTTGTCTTGGAGCGGGAGAAGAGGCTCGAACTCTCGACCTCAACCTTGGCAAGGTTGCGCTCTACCAACTGAGCTACTCCCGCATTATCTTTGCTAACCGATACAGGAGGAGATTCCCGAAATCCAAACCTATCTGGAGAGTGACCTCGGCGAAAGGTGAATCTACTCATGTATCGGCTGTGGGTTGCTAAAAACTTGCAAAACACATTTACTGCTAACTAGCGAAGGACCGAATTATAGCAGCGTTTAAAAAAAACACAAGCTCTGATTTAAAAAATATGAGGCTGCCGGAACATGCCTCTCATTTTATTTCTAAGTAGAAATTATTTATACCAATATTCAAAGCCTGACGCAGGCCTTGTTACTGCATACCAAACGCCTGAAGAACCAGCCAAATATTTGCCGCCGAAATAATCACAAACAACAACCATGCCAGCACAGTGGTGGTCATTGAGTTAGCGAAAATTCCCATCAAATCGCGGCGACTAGTGAGTTTGATGAGCGGATACATGGCAAACGGCAGTTGCAGACTAAGCACAACCTGGCTCATCACCAGTAAGCGCCCGACTGAATGCTCGCCCAACAACAGCACGCCAATTAAGGCCGGGATCAATGCCAGACTGCGCGTGATCAAGCGGCGTTGCCAGCACGGTATTTTAATTTTCAAGAAGCCATCCATGATGACTTGCCCGGCGATGGTGCCTGTAAAGGTTGAACTTTGACCCGACGCCAGTAACGCCACACCGAATAGAATCCCCGCCACTGCCGTGCCGGCAATCGGATCAAGCAAATGAAAAGCCTGATCGATCTCGACTGCGACATTGCTGCCCTTGCCATGAAACGCAGCGGCCGCCAACACCAGAATGGCCACGTTAATGACCAAGGCCACCATCAGCGAAAAAATGGTATCGAGGCGAGAGAAGCGGATTGCTTGCAAGCGGCTGTGGTCGTTATCGGCCACCGCACGCGTTTGCACAATCGAGGAGTGCAGATAAAGATTGTGCGGCATGATGGTCGCGCCCAGTATGCCGATGGCGATATACAACGGCTCCTGCCCGGACAGCGCCT
>NZ_JBRIIQ010000196.1:0-2293 GCF_052976905.1 Glaciimonas sp. GG7
GTCTCCGACTCAGTAGTTCTATGCCGAGTACCACGGACAAGCACGAATCGATAACACCCCCTTCTCCACCCGATACCCCGCAGCCCGATAACACCCCACCGGATCAGCCGCAGCCCCCAAGCGCACCCGCGCCATCGCCAGAATCGGGCTGACATCAGTACGAAACGCCTGCTTCAAAGCCTGCGCCGATTGCAGTACATCATTGACTTCCTGATACTCCTGCAACGCTACCCGGTCAACGATGGCCGATTGAATAAACGCCCGCTGCACTTCAATCGCGCTGCTCATCAGGCTTTCGATCGGGTCGGTGACGTTGTGTGACTGATCCAACATATACGATGGTTTGAACGCTGCGCCGTCGCGTTGGGCGACGTCTGCTAACTCATTGAAGATCAAAAATAGCTGGAACGGGTTGATGCTGCCTGCGTCCAGATCGTCGTCGCCGTATTTGCTGTCATTGAAATGAAAGCCGCCTAGTTTGCCGAATTGGGCGAGACGGGCGACGATCATTTCGATGTTGGTATTCGGTGCGTGGTGGCCGAGATCGACTAAGCATTTTGCCTTTGGTCCCAGTGCGGTGGCGCAGGCAAAGCTGGTACCCCAGTCGGCGATGGTGGTGGCGTAGAAGGCGGGTTCAAATAGTTTGTGTTCGATGAATACCGACCAGTCGGCGGGTAGTGCGCTGTAGATGTCGCGCATGCTGTCCAGATAACGTTCAAGCGCGCCGCGCAGATTGTGCTGGCCGGGGAAGTTCGCGCCATCGCCGACCCAGACGGTGAGCGCCTTTGAGCCTAGCGCCTGACCTAGTTCTATGCATGCGATGTTGTGCGCGACGGCTTGCGCACGGACTGCGGCGCTGCCGGCGGTGAGGCTGCCGTTTTTGTAGGAGTGTGTTTGTCCGGCCTGATCCTGGAAAGTATTGGAATTGACGGCATCGAAACCGAGTCCGTATCCGCTGGCGATTTCACGCAAGGCGGCTGGGTCGGTGGTGTTGTCCCATGGAAAATGCAGCGATACGGTGGGCGTTGCGCGGGTGAGTTGGTGGATGACGGCGCAGTCTTCGAGTTTTTCGAAGACATTGCGTGGCTCGCCGATGCCGGGGAAGCGTGCGAAACGCGTGCCGCCGGTGCCTACGCCCCAGCTGGGGAGAGCGACGGCGAAGGTTTGCGCTAAGGTCGTCAGTTGTTCAATGTCTTGTCCGCGCCGGGCTAGCATGCCGCCGAGGGCGGCGTAATCGGCTTCGAGGTTGTTGTGGATTTTGGCGTTGTGTTCGGCTACTAAGCCGCTATCGATTACTGTGTTCATGTTGTGTCTCCTGTGTTCAGCGGCTGGGCGTGGGGCCTGCTGCTGGTTTTGTTTTATTAGGGTTTCCGCAGACCTATGCAGTTAACAACCCGTTCGGACTGAGTAGGCACACAGTGCCGTATCGAAGATGCGCCAACGCATGCAACTACTTCGATACGCCCGTTGGGCTACTCAGTACGAACGGAATTTTTAAATTTGTGTGTCTACACATCTTGGCTGCCTTCTCCCTCTTTTAGAAAAAGAGAGAAAGACTGCATAACGTCAGTTATTTCTACAAACCTACCGCGTAAAAGCCGCCGCATTCCCGGCATCAACATTAATAATATTCCCGGTACTCTTAGCCGATTTATCGCTGGCAAGAAAATACACCGCCTCGGCAATATCCTCCGGCAGCACGCTGCGTTTAAGCATGCTGCGCTGGCGATAAAATTCCTCGACATCGCCGGAATCGATCTTGTTGGAGGCGGCGCGTTCTTCTTTCCATTTACCGTCCCAGATGCGGGAGCCGCGAATCACCGCGTCGGGGTTGACGACGTTGACGCGGATGCCGTGTTCTGCGCCTTCTAATGCAATGCAACGCGCCAGGTGGATTTCTGCTGCTTTGGCGGTGCAATAGGCGGATGCGCCAGCGGAGGCGACCAGACCGTTTTTGCTGGCAACGAAGACCATGCTGCCGCCCATTTTTTGCTGCTTCATGATGCGGAAGGCGCTGCGGCTGACCAGAAAATAACCGGTGACCAGTATCGATTGATTACGCTCCCACATATCCAGCGTGGTGTCTTCCAGCGGGGCTGAAGAGGCAATTCCGGCGTTGGAGATCAGCAGGTCTACGCCGCCAAAACGCAGCGCTGTGGCGGCCAGAATCGCGTCCACGTCTTGCTCACTGGTGATATTGGCGCGGACGCTGGCGACGCTGTCGCGCCCGGCTTGCTTGATCATCGATTCGTGCTTGTCCGTGGTACTCGGCATAGAACTACTGAGTCGGAGA
>NZ_JBRIIQ010000197.1:0-2230 GCF_052976905.1 Glaciimonas sp. GG7
TGCCTTGCGGCCAGCCGATCGCATGGACGTTTCCTACTCTGTGCGCTACGACGGCTTTGAAGAGAATTTCACCGCTTAATTCGACCGCCGGCAAGTGCTCATCGGCAGTCTTGCCCGCGATGCTGGTTTTGGTTTCATCCGATTTGGTGGCGGCTGTCGCGCTTTGGTCGGTGGACGTCTCTTTGGCGCCACTAGTGTTACCTGTGCTATTGGTTGGCGCCATGCCTGCACATGCAGACAACAAGGTCGAGAGCGTTACAATGGCAAGAGCTTTTTTCAAGGCATTATCCTGACTGGCAAAACGGATTGATAGGGCAGTTTTAATAGGATTTGGCAGGGCTTCATCCTGTAACTCTAAAGTTGCTCCCGATTTTACGCCCAACCAGAGGCAAACGTGCGGACACGCATGCTGGTTTCCGGGTAGATTCTCGGTTTAACTTGGAAGGACTACGTAAAATCGCCTCAACACCTTTATATATCCTGATTGTCTTGGTGTAAGTCCTTAAAAGTATCTGTCGCTCGACGGATTATTCAACATTTTTTGATTGCCATTGCGCTATGCCAGAACTCCCCGAAGTTGAAGTGACAAGACGTGGCGTAGCGCCCCATCTTGAAGGCCGTATTGTTTCCGAGGTTATTTTTCGACGCAGCGGGTTGCGTTGGCCTTTTCCCCCTGATCTGTCGACGCACTTGAGCGGCCAAACCATCCGCAGCACCGGGCGGCGCGGTAAGTATTTGCTGATTCACTTTGATCACGGTACTTTGATTGTCCATTTGGGTATGTCGGGAAATTTACGCATTATGCCGCTGGAGACGTTACCTAAAAAGCACGATCATTTCGATTTGGTCGTCGGTCAGCAATTGATGCGGATGACCGATCCACGTCGTTTCGGCGCGGTGCTCTGGCATGCCGCAGAGGATGGGCCGATTCTTGGACACACGTTGCTGGCAAGACTCGGTCTTGAGCCGCTGGAAGAGGTTTTTTCGGGTGAGATCCTGTATCAACAAACGCGTGGGCGTAGCGCCCCCATCAAACAGGTATTGCTGGCTGGCGATATCGTGGTCGGCGTCGGGAATATTTATGCCTGTGAAAGCCTGTTTCAGGCCGGTATCAATCCTAAAACTGCAGCGCATCGGATTGGCTCGGCACGGTATATTAAATTGGCTAGCGCGATTCGCGATATTTTGACGCGGGCGATCGAAAAGGGCGGCAGTACATTACGCGATTTTGTTGGTGCCGATGGCCGTACCGGCTACTTTCAGCAGAGTTATTTCGTTTATGATCGTGCCAGGCAGCCATGCCGGGTTTGTGGCGCGCCGATAGAGCAGATTAAGCAAGGGCAGCGTTCTACTTTTTACTGTAAGACGTGTCAAAAATAATAAATTGTAGAGTGACCAATAGGGGAGTTGGGAAGTGAGTGATCTCATTAATGAATTTCAGGGTTATAGCGCCTGGCGCACTACGGTAGTCGATGCGTTAACCCGTTATCAGACGTGGACCGCTGGCGCACAGTTAGACGATAGCGTCAGCGATCAGCGCATTGCCAGAGCCCTGCTGCGGCTGGCCGACGATACATTGTCGATCGCGTTTGTTGCGGAGTTTTCGCGTGGCAAGTCCGAGTTAATCAATGCAATTTTTTTCGCCGGTTATGGCCAGCGGATATTGCCGTCATCTGCCGGGCGCACGACGATGTGCCCAACTGAATTGCTCTATGACGCATCGTTTCCTTCCTGTATCCGCTTGCTACCGATAGAAACCCGTGCCGATGGACAGCCGACTGGCGACTATAAAACCGCTTTGCCGCACGTCTGGACTGTGTTGCCGCTCGACACTTCCTCTGTGGATGGCATGCTGGAGGCGTTTAAACAAGTCAGTCTGACAAAATGGGTGCCGCTCGATGAGGCCAGACGCTACGGCCTGTATGACGACAGTGACCTCGATGCGGCGCTCGTCGTGGATGCCGAGGGCAGGGTGCAAATTTCGCAATGGCGTCACGCTATCGTTAATTTTCCGCATCCGCTCTTAAAAGAAGGTTTGGTGATCATCGATACGCCAGGATTAAACGCGATTGGAACTGAGCCGGAACTGACGCTCAATTTGATTCCAAATGCACACGCAGTGTTGTTCGTTTTAGCCGCCGACACAGGCGTTACCAAGAGCGACATTGAGGTCTGGCGTGAGCATATCGGGAACGGCGCTGGGCGCATGGTGGTGTTGAACAAAATTGAC
>NZ_JBRIIQ010000198.1:0-2147 GCF_052976905.1 Glaciimonas sp. GG7
TGTCTACAGTCCGAGCGCTTTTTTCACCACCGGCAGACCATCCTTGCCATCGAACGTCTTGACACCGGCAAGCCATTGATCGAGGACTTGCGGATTCTGTTTCAGCCATGCTTTGGCGGCGACTTTAGGATCGGTGCGCTCCATGATCGGCAGCATGACCTTGTTTTCCATATCGGTCGTAAAGTGCAAGTTCTCGGCGAGCTTGTTGGCGTTGGGGCAGCGCGTCGGGTAATCGGTCGGCAGCACGGTAAACACTTTGGCCTCGCCATAGTTGGCACCGAAAGCGTCGTCGCCGCCGGTGAGGTAAGTGATTTTCTGCTGGACGTTCATGGGATGCGGCTCCCAGCCCAGAAAGACGATCCATTTCTTCTGTTTGATCGCACGGCCTAATTGAATCATCATCCCGGCCTCGCTAGACTCCACCAGCTTGAAATCCTTGAGATCGTATTGATTTTTTTTGAGCATCGCCTCAATGACGGCGTTACCGTCATTGCCGGGTTCGATGCCATAAATTTTGCCATCGAGTTGTTTGGAATACTTAGCTATATCAGCAAAGGTTTTCAGACCCGCATCAAAGACATAGGTCGGCACCGCCAGCGTATATTTAGCACCGGTCAGATTTGGCTCTGGCAATATCTTGATCGTCCCATCTTTGAGAAAGGGCGCGATCATCGGGTCCATCGTCGGCGACCAATAACCGAGAAACAGATCGATTTGTTTGTTCTTGATACCCGCAAACGTAATCGGCACAGAAGCAATCGTTTTGGTGCTGCGATAGCCGAGCGCGTCAAAGACAAACGATGCCAGACCAGTGGTAGCGGCAATATCGGTCCATCCGACGTCAGCAAAACGCACCGTCTGACAAGCCTGAGACTCGCTGGCCTGTGCGGTAGGGGCGAGTGACAAAACGCTCAGCATTCCAACTGCGACAGCAACTGCGGCGCAACGATTAAACAATGGCATGGTTATGCTCCGAACAAAAAATGGATAGATCCTGGTGCCGAATTTTTCTGAAATACAAATACAGTTGTTATTTAATAAATTGATTCCAGTGCGTACTGACAAATCAAGTTTGTAAAAATTAGTTAACCGTTCGGACTCAGTCGGCACAAAGTACCGTATCGAAGATACACCGCCGTATGCGTATACTTCGATACGCCCTTTGGGCTACTCAGTACGAACGGAGTTTTTACATTCGAATATCAACAAGCCTTGATGAATTAGTGTCAATGCGTCAGGCACACCCATAAATTACACGCCACCGGACCTGCTACGTAGATAGATTGCGACATTCTATTGTCTGTCAGCGTCAATCGTGTCGACAATCGGTTCGGCAATGACAACTCCCGGATCGATCAATAACGCCGCTAAATCGACAGGCCGCAACAGATCTGTAGCGGCAAGAAAAGGATGATGCAGATGGCGCTCGCTACTAGGAGAGCGACCGAACTGATTGCGGTAAGCCTTACTAAAATGACAAGACGACTGAAACCCACAAGCCACCGTCACACTCATGATCGACATCGTCGTCTGCAGCAACAATTCACGCGCGCGCCGCAAACGCAACTGCAGGTAGTAATGCGTGGGCGTGACATCGAGATAATATTTAAACATCCGCTGCAACTGCCGCTGCGACAACCCCACCTGCTGCGCGATCTCATCAAAGGACAAGGTCTCTTCAATATGCGTCTCCATCAACCGCGCAACTTCGATCAACTCCTTACGACTAAACCCCAATCGAGCGGCGATCGGGATATGTTGCTGATAACTACTATCCCGAATACGCTCAAGAATAAATTGCTCAGAAATCTCAGCCGATAAGGTTTTACCAAAATGGTTAGCCGTCAGATGCAGCATCAGATCGATAGGCGCCGTCCCGCCAGAACAACTCAACCGATCCCGATCAATGGCAAACAACCCCTCCGTAAACAGCACCTTAGGAAACTCTTCCCGCAAGGCCGACAAATTCTCCCAATGAATCGCGCACTGATACCCGTTCATCAACCCCGCCTTCACCAAGGCATAACTGCCCGTACAAATCCCCCCCAACCTGACATGTTGACGCGCGAGCTTGACCAAAAAAGCCAACAACTGCATTTGCCAGCAGGACGTCTGCGCCACGATTGTTGCGCATTTGTTCCGTTGTC
>NZ_JBRIIQ010000199.1:0-2068 GCF_052976905.1 Glaciimonas sp. GG7
TCTTGAGGCGCTACCGGCGGGTGCGATTGTCGGCACCAGCAGTTTGCGGCGGCAGGCGCTGATTGCGGCACGTTTTCCGCAGTTAGTGATTAAGCCGCTACGTGGCAATCTGGATACGCGTCTGGGCAAGCTCGATAACGGTGAGTATGCAGCGATTATTTTGGCCGCGGCAGGTTTGAAGCGGCTGGGGCTTGCAGTGCGGATTAAAGCGCTGATCGAACCCGAGCAAAGTTTGCCAGCGCCCGGGCAGGGTGCCATGGCTATCGAGATTTGCGATAGTCGCGGCGATTTGTTCCAGATATTAGCTCCTCTCAATCATTTGCCGACAGCACAAGCGGTCACTGCCGAACGCGCACTGTCGCGTATTTTTGGCGGTAGTTGCCAAATCCCTTTGGCCGCATTTGCCACAATTAATGGTGCCAACATGCGTTTGCGGGCAATGATAGGCACGCCTGATGGACGGAGAACTGCAACTGCCGATATCAGCGGTGCTGCAGATGCGCCGGAAGCGTTGGGCCAGCAAATCGCGGAAGTGTTAAAGCAACAAGATGCGGCAGCGATTCTGGCGGCCTGTATCGATGCATAAAAACGAAAACGCTGAAACATAAGATCAGGAGCATGCATGAACAAGCGACCGATCGTGATTACCCGGCCACAAGCGCAAGCGGTGGTACTGGCGCAACAGATTGCCAAGCGAGGAGGGGAGCCGGTTATTTTTCCCTTGCTGGACATTCTGCCGTTGCGCGATACCGCCGAATTACAAGCAACATTGGCGCAACTAGATCGCTATGTATTAGTGGTGTTCGTTAGTCCGAATGCGATTGATGCGGCTTTTAGCCATATCGCGCAATGGCCAGCGGGCGTGGCAATCGGTATCGTCGGCGAGGGTAGTCGGTTGGCGCTGGCCCGCCATGGTGTGACGGGACAAAATGTCACTATTTTTAGTCCACCAGACCTGACTAAAACCGATTCTGAAGGATTGCTGCAAGCGTTAAAGATAGACGCACTAAGTGGTCAGCGTGTTTTAATCGTGCGCGGTGATGGTGGTCGGGAACTCTTGGCTGATCATTTACGTGCGGCTGGTGCAGAAGTGATCTCGCTTTCTGCCTATCAACGTCGGGCACCCATCATGACGGCGGCGCTTGCCAG
This sequence comes from Glaciimonas sp. GG7, assembly GCF_052976905.1. NCBI lineage: Bacteria > Pseudomonadati > Pseudomonadota > Betaproteobacteria > Burkholderiales > Oxalobacteraceae > Glaciimonas > Glaciimonas sp. GG7. Next base: position 1,150 of record NZ_JBRIIQ010000199.1, read on the forward strand.
CAAGTTGCAGCAGTTGCTGACGAGCGAAAACGACTGGATCGTGACTAGTTCGGAAGCATTAAGGATATTGATGCAGATGGTACAACAGTTAGAAAATACCGATGAGGGTGACAATAATGTTGCAAAAATCCAACAGAAAAATTTACTCGTTCCACATGCCCGCATTGCCGAGACGGCACGTGCGCTAGGATTTACTGCAATTACCCTGACTGGCTCAGGGGACGAACGACTACTCGACGCGTTACAATTCCATCCATGACCGAACCGCAATCACCCCCAGAATCGCACCAGCCCGCTGGTCCTATCGACAATTCTGCGCCGTCGCATGCTCCCATGCTTGAGCCATATGCATTAAACAATCCAAAAACTGCTGGCATGCAGCTACGTACCGTCTATGTGTTGATACTGATACTGGCCGGTTTACTGGGAGCGTTGTGGTGGAACTCACACAGCGAAAATATTAAATTGCGAACAGAAATGGCGCGTCGCCTGCAAGTAGGGGACAGCACCAATAGCGATACCAAGGCCGTGGTGAAATCGGTTCAAGACGGTACTAAAGAGCTGCAGGCCAAGGTTGCCGTCTTGGAAAATAAACAAATTGAATCCCAAAGTCAGCAATTGGCTTTGGCGCAGCTCTATCAGGATTTGTCCAAGAGTGGCGATGAATGGGCGCTCTCCGAAGTGGAGGATGTCCTCTCTACAGCAAGCCAGCAACTACAATTGGCTGGCAATGTTCCGGGTGCATTGATCGCTTTGGAAAACGCTGACAAAAATCTGGCACGTTCCGACAAGCCGCAATTCGTCGTCATTCGCAGTGCGATTGCGCACGATATAGATAGACTCAAAGCGCTACCGACATTAGATCACGCTTGCGCACCGCCTGACCGTCATCGAACACCGCGCTTGGCAGGGTGGTATT
>NZ_JBRIIQ010000200.1:0-2050 GCF_052976905.1 Glaciimonas sp. GG7
TCTCCGACTCAGTAGTTCTATGCCGAGTACCACGGACAAGCACGAATCGATCCACGACAACGCGCATCATTTCCTCCCTCAGCGAAATCGGCCAACCGGCCTGGGATGAATTGGTCGGGCTGCAGACCGACGCCAATCCTTTTCTTTCCTTCGCATTTCTCCACGCCTTGCATGAAACCGGCTGCGCATCTGACAAATCCGGCTGGCAACCGCAATATGTGACGCTCTGGAGGACCGACGCCGCGCCGCAACTACTGGCCGCCTTACCGCTGTATGTCAAATATCACTCCTATGGCGAATACGTATTCGACTGGGCCTGGGCCGATGCCTATCAACGCAGCGGCCTGGAATATTATCCAAAGCTGCTCTCCGCCATCCCCTTCACCCCGGTGACCGGCAGCCGCTTGTTAGCACGCGACGCTATCGCTGCGGCGGCGTTGATGGAGGTCATCAAAACCTTGCGCACAGAGACCCAGACCTCCTCCACGCACATTTTGTATCCCCCGGCAGAACAGGCCGAAGCCCTGCAGCAAGCCGGATTTCTCCTGCGCAGCGGCGTCCAGTTCCATTGGCTCAATCCCGGCTATCCCGACTTCGACGCGTTCCTCGCCACGCTGGAGCGCAAAAAAAGCAAAAACATCCGCGCCGAACGCCGCAAAGTCGCCGACGCTGGCGTCACCTTCAGGCACGTGCGCGGGGTCGATGCGGTTGACGCCGACTGGATATTTTTCAACCGCTGCTATCGCCACACCTACGCTGACCATCATTCAACGCCGTATTTGAATCTGGCATTTTTTCAGCAGATCGCCGCCACCATGCCGCAAAATATGTTGCTCATCGTGGCCGAGCGTGATGGTCGCCCGATCGCCTCCTCGCTATTGATTCATACCGAAACGACGCTGTATGGTCGCTACTGGGGCGCGATTGAAGAAGTCCCCTGCCTGCATTTCGAGACCGCCTATTACCAGCCGCTGGAATTTTGCATTGCGCAAAAAATTGCCTGCTTTGAAGGCGGCGCACAAGGCGAACACAAAATGGCACGCGGCTTTCTCCCTCAAAAAACCTGGTCCGCCCATTGGCTCGCGCATCCTGATTTTTTCAATGCCGTCGCCAACTTTTTAGACCGCGAAACCGACGGTATCGCCGCTTACATGGGCGAGCTTAATGATCGCAATCCGTTCAAAGCAGACGGCCCACCTAGTTAAGACTTACGCAAAATTGTCCCAGCAAGGCAGACTGACGAAAACATTACGAATGTAAGGCTAGGAGGGATAACGCCGCCGGGGCGGTTTTGCGTAAGTCCTCATACTATTTTTCTTTGACTATCTATTCTTATCATGCAACCCACCGACATTCTTCTCGCGCTGCTGACCGTCTCCATCTGGGGCTTTAATTTTGTCGTCATTAAAATTGGCTTGCAAGATTTACCGCCACTACTCTTCTCGGCAATGCGCTTCACTTTCGCCGCCATTCCCCTGATATTTTTCATCAAACGCCCGGCAATCCCGTGGCGTTTGTTAGTCGGTTACGGGGTATTCCAATTTGCGCTGCAATTTGCCCTCTTGTTCTCGGGCATGAAGTTAGGATTTTCAGCCGGTCTGGCCTCGCTGGTTATCCAGCTACAAGCCTTCTTCACCATCGGATTAGCCGTCCTGATCCTGGGCGAGCGCCCCCGTGCGGCACAGTTAATCGGCGCGTTGATTGCCCTCCTCGGCATGGCCTTAGTCGCCATCCATGTAGAAGGCTCAGCCACGCTCATCGGATTTTTGCTGGTCGTCATCGCTGGCGTGAGTTGGGCCAGCGCCAACATCGTCACCAAAACCATCGGCAAAGTAAATCCATTAGCGCTAGTGGTCTGGGGATCGTTGATCGCTATACCGCCGTTATTGCTGGCATCCATATTGGTCGAAGGCCCCGCGGCATGGGGCTATGCAGCCATCCATTTGAGTTGGCTTTCAGCGGCAGCGGTACTGTTTCAATCCTACCCAAACACCATAGAAACTGTTTGTAAAGCGTCAAATTTAAGTATCACGCCTACTACCGCAAGTTT
>NZ_JBRIIQ010000201.1:0-1809 GCF_052976905.1 Glaciimonas sp. GG7
TGATGTGGGCCGGAATCACTTGATTGGTGTTGGGATCGATACTGTCGGGCACGCTCTTGCCCAGGCTGAGGCTGAGGCTGATGCTGGTGTTGTGAATCCCCTGTCTAGTTAGTTAAGCATGCTGCACTAACTCTAAATCCTCTTTCTTCACTTTCAGCACATCAAAAAACACACCTGAATGATCGACAAATTCGATTTCATACTGCGGTGGGATTTATATAAATATGATCAATTCCGCCCCATTTTATCCACTCGGAACATATACAAGAGAGCAGATAACTCTCACCACATCATATTCAAAGAATTTTGTGTTCATTTTTTTGTAAGAATACCTGTAACTCACTGAAGACTAATCAGACATTTTTCCAGATAAATCTATGATAATTTTTTCTTTAAAGAATTTTATAAGTTCCATTTCGTCCTTATCAAGTAAGCCTATGTAGTGATTTACCTAAGAGATTAATTCTGAATAACCAATCATTGCTATTGCTCCAAAATCATGATGGAGCCACTCAAATTTAGGGGTCGAAGCAGGAAGTCATATTTTCAAAATTATTTGGTAAATTTTTTTCAATAACGAGGAATAGAGAATCAGGAACCCAAATAGGGTTCTTCCAGCCTAGCAAACAAGAAATTCCACACGATAAAAAAATGATTGAATTCCATAAACACAATACAGAGCTCCGATCTCTAAAAGCGAGTAATTGGTTTCATCAGATTCACCTCCTCTTCTAGCTAATATAGAAATATCTGTTCCACTTGTAGATATGCATCTAATTAACATTCCGGATTCCTTGACTCACGCTTGTATCTTTCCTTGAAAAAAATTGTCAATGCTTCGGGTTCTCTTTCGATTAGCACATCGTAATGCCCTAGGTCATAAACAATATTGCTGTAATCTATAATTATTTGCACATGACTATTGATATCGGAGTCTCTAAAAAATGCCTAGCCTTCTGAAAGACTAGCATCCGATATCGAAAACAATTCGATCAGATGCCAATTTAGTAAGTTAGTATCATCCGACAACAAAACAGAAACTACTGATTTTCGAAGGGAAATTGCAAATACCGGATACTCCTTTTCAATTGAGACATGAAAAAACGAATTTTTTGTATTCTCTAGTGCAAGACACGCTTCGCTCAATTTTTCACCAGTATTTTGTACACAGGTGACTGTCATTTATTTACAATCACGCAACTCATCTCTAGCTCCTTTTATTACGGCTTCAAATTCGGATAAAGGAAATTTCATATTTATTTTTCCCGACAGAAGATATAAATCAGTCAAAAATTCAATTTCCATTGAATCATTTCCTTGTTCTTTGTTTATTAAACAAAGTCGCTGCTTTCGATAAGAAATTTCAGCCATCAAATACTCATGATCGCAATCGCTTACGAAATCAATTTCAAAATTATTCATTAATATTTCCTATTTTTTGGGATCTACGAATCCAGACAAAGAACCATCAACATTAAATCTAACCCCTTGACCATTTGGAAGTCGATACTCAACTCCCCCGCGAGAAAGTTCAGTTTTAACTGTATGGGGATTAGTCAATACACCTTGGACAAATTGGTTTGCAGCTTCATTTTTTTGATCAACTTTACCATTCAAAATCTTAAATGTCCCTCCCGGTCGACCAGCATGTTTCTCCCAGGCACGAGCAGCAACTGACAGTCCCGAGTCATTAAACGGTTTATTCGCTGAGGCCAACAAATCACTAATATTGCCTATACCATTTGTTGCTCCTAAATATCGATTCGTGCTTGTCCGTGGTACTCGGCATAGAACTACTGAGTCGGAGAC
>NZ_JBRIIQ010000202.1:0-1703 GCF_052976905.1 Glaciimonas sp. GG7
GGATCGTCGTCCCGGTTGCTCCCGCCACGCAAGTCCAGGCAGTGACATCCACCGCCGCTTCGGTCGGACCGTACAGATTATGTAATTGGGCATCCGGCAACTGCGCATGGAAACGCTGCACGAGTGCTGCTGGCAATGCCTCGCCGCTACACATGACACGGACAATACTGGTGCAGCTCGCCGTATCTTCATGCCCCGTAAATGCCTGCAGCATCGAAGGTACGAAATGCAACGTGGTCACGCCCGCTGTACGAATGAGTTCACTCAGATAATGGGGGTCTTTGTGACCGTCTGGTTTGGCCATCACCAGCTTGGCACCCACCATCAGCGGCCAGAAAAATTCCCACACAGAGACATCGAAACTGAACGGCGTTTTTTGCAGCACCACGTCGCGCGGCTCCAACCCATAAGCCTGCTGCATCCAGAGCATGCGGTTGACGACCCCACAATGTTCGTTCATCACTCCTTTGGGCTGGCCGGTTGAACCGGAGGTGTAGATCACATACGCCAGATCCGATGCCTTGAGATGGCTGCTGTCGGGATTCTCTGTCGGATACGCACCCCAACTCGGCGCATGCAGATCGAGCACCGGTACGTCCGGCGCAATCGTTGTCCTCGCCTGCTCCCAGCCGTCTGCAATCCCAGCCTGCATTAGCACCCCACTTAGCACCACACGTGGTGCGCTATCGGCCAGCATATGCATCAGCCGTTCAGCCGGATATCCCGGGTCCAGCGGCACATACCCGGCACCAGCTTTTAATACACCCAGTAAGCCAACTACCATCGCCAGACCACGATCTACGCAAATCGCTACCCGGTCGTCTGGCCCGACGCCCAACTCGCGCAGATAGTGCGCTAACTGATTGGCTTGGGCGTTGAGTTCGGCATAACTCAGTTGTACAGCGCCAGACGCCACCGCCACCGCGTGCGGCGTCTGTGCCGCCTGCGCCTCAACCAGTTGATGCAGCAGACATGCACGTTCCGGGTAATGGATCTGTGTCGTGTTCCAGCTAGTAACAAGCTGATGCCGCTCCATTGCTGGCAACACATCAATACTATTGATGGCACGCTCCGGCGTTGTCTCCAGCGCCGTCACTAATCCTTCCAGCGCAGTCTCCATAAAACGGCACACCCGCAGTGCGCCTACTGCAGCCGTCACTTGCACGGTGAGCGCAAAGTCCGTTCCCAGATCGTCAATCGACATGGTCAACGGATAGTTGCTCCGTTCTTCTCCCGCAATCTGGGTAACGCTCTCCCAGATCGGCGAAGTGGCGTTGTACAGGCTGTGACGATAATTGAGCAAGGCCGAGAACAACGGTTGCGGTGCAGCGATGGCACTGGCGCGTTGCGCCAATGCCAGCGAAGCATGCTCGTGCTCCATCAGTTCGGCCAACAGGGCATGCGTCTGCCGCACACTGGCGGCTGCGCCCTGCTGATCAATATTGATGCGCAACGGCAGCGTATTGATCAGTAAGCCCATCATTTGCTGGACACCTTCATCGCCCCCCATTCGACCGAACAAGACCGTGCCAAACACCACATCACTCCGATTGGAAACTCGCGCCAGTACTTGCGCCCACGCCAGATGACACAGGCTGGCCGCACTCACACCGAGTTGTCTGGCCTGCTGCCGTAATCGCTGCGACAACGTGGTATTGAGTTCTCTCTGCGCTTCTTCGAGTCCGATGCCATCGCCATGCACC
>NZ_JBRIIQ010000203.1:0-1653 GCF_052976905.1 Glaciimonas sp. GG7
GTCGTGTTCCAGCTGGTCACAAGCTGATGCCGCTCCATTGCTGGCAGCACATCAATGCTATTAATGGACCGCTCCGGCGTTATCTCCAGCGCCGTCACCAACCCTTCCAGCGCCGTCTCCATGAAGCTGCACACCCGCAGTGCGCCTATCGCAGGCGTCACTTGCACGGTGAGTGCGAAGTCCGTTCCCAGATCGTCAATCGACAAGGTCAACGGATAGTTGCTCCGTTCTTCTCCCGCAATCTGGGTGACGCCCTCCCAGATCGGCGACGTGGCGTTGTACATACTGTGACGGTAGTTGAGCAAGGCCGAAAATAACGGTTGCGGTGCAGCGATGGCACTGGCGCGTTGTGCCAATGCCAGCGAAGCATGCTCGTGCGCCATCAGTTCGGCCAGCAAGGCATGCGTCTGTCGCACACTGGCGGCTATGCCTTGATGGTCAATGTTGATGCGTAACGGCAGCGTATTGATCAGTAAGCCCATCATCTGCCGGGCACCTTCACCGCCCTCCATCCGGCCAAACAACACGGTGCCGAACACCACGTCGCTACGATTGGCGACCCGCGCCAATACTTGCGCCCACGCCAGATGACACAGGCTGGCCGCACTCACACCGAGTTGCCGGGCCTGCTGCCGTAATCGCTGCGACAGCGTGGTATTGAGTTCTCTCTGCGCTTCTTCGAGTCCGATGCCATCGCCATGCACCTCCAACAGGCCGAACGGTGCGGTCGGGGCATCAACGTCGCCCAGCATCTGCCGGAAGAAGGCTTCGTCCGCTTCGATGTTAGCCCCTAGCTTTGTCTGCGCCACATAATTACGAAATTGCAGTGGCACTGGGAGTTGCGCTTCTTGTCCCTGCAAATGCGCTGCGATCTCAGCGTCGATGACTTCCAGAGTAGTGTGATCGTTCACCAGATGGTGCAGCAAGGTCAGCAAGACCCAGCGCCGTTGTACCGCGTCAAAGGCAAAGCTGGTGCGCAGCAAGGGCGCTTGCGACAGGTCGAGCCGGATATGGCGTGGATCGAAACGTGCCCGTAACTGATCGACCACATCACCATCGGCTGGATCGAGGATCAGTTCTTCCCGCACCAGTGGGGCGCTGCGCCAAACCACCTGTAGTGGTTCCGGCACGCCTTCCCAGACGAAGGCGGTGCGTAGCGCGTCATGCCGTCGGATCACGCCTTCCAATGCGCTCAGGTAGGCGTCCAGCCGCGCTCGGGTGTCAAAGCTGGTGAGCGCGACTAGTAGATAAGGATCGCCTTGTCTGGCCATCAGATGATGAAACAGGATTCCTTCCTGCAAGGGGGCTAGCGGGTAGATATCCTGCACATTGGCCGCACCTCCGGGGACGCTACCAACCACGCAGGCAATCTCCGTGCTGCTCAACGCCACCAACGGCAGCATCGCCGGGGTGATGGCGGAACACCCGGCGGGAATCAGGTTCTCGGGAACGGTGACTAAGCGACTTTCAGCGCCAATCACAGCGGCCAGTGCGGCCACCGTCGGCGTCAAAAACAAGGCACGGACCTCGGCTTGCATGCCGTGCTCTCGCATGCGCTGGATCAGGGTGATGGCCAGCAAGGAATGACCGCCCAGTGAGAAGAAATTGTCGTGACGACCAATGCGTTCGATCTGCAATAGTTCGGACCAGATT
>NZ_JBRIIQ010000204.1:0-1645 GCF_052976905.1 Glaciimonas sp. GG7
CAGTCGGTGATAGCTTCTCTAAGCGCCCGGTTCATCGAGCACGAATCGATAATCAATTGCCGGTATCGACGTGGCCGATATTGCCTATAACGGCAGCGGTGGCGCAATCGTCGGCGCGCTCGCAGGCGATGTCCAGTTTGTGGTGGAGACCTCCGGCACGCTCTTGCCGTATCACAAATCCGGCAAGCTACGCATCATCACCACGATGGCCGAAGTGCGTGAAAGAAATATCCCGGATACTCCTACCGCGCGTGAAGCTGGTTACGATTTGATCGCCGGTACGGCGAACTTGTTAGCAGCCCCGTTAGGTACGCCGCGTGAGGTCATCGACCCGATTTCGCAAGCCGTTGGCCGCGCCATGGCACGTCCCGCGATTCAAGCGCAATTGTTGCAACTAGGGATAGAGCCGGTGCTGAAAACCAGTCCTGCCCAGGCTCAGGCTTTTGTCGCCGCTGAAGTCGCACGCTGGACTCCGCTGGTTAAAAAACTCGGTATTGCGCTGTAACGACAGTAGTGGTCTTTAGAACTGAATTTGTCTCCCCAAGGAAATCATGCGTACCCCTATTTGCATCAAACTCGGCTGTGAATTGCCGATCTTCGCCTTTTCTCATTGCCGCGATGTGGTGGTCGAAGTCACTAAGGCTGGTGGCTTTGGGGTCCTCGGCGCATCGACTTTTTCGCCGGAGCAGCTCGAAACCGAACTCTGTTGGATCGATCAGCACACAGGCGGCCGTCCGTATGGCGTCGATGTCATCATTCCTGTGCGTTACGACAAACAATCCGAGGCCAGTACGCAAGATTTGGAGCAATTGATTCCCGATGAGCATCGCGCTTTTCTGGATAAAATTCTTGACGACGCTGGGGTCCCGCCGCTACCAGAGGATGAGCGCGAACGCATACACGCCGCCATCGTCAACGGTCGCGGCAACATGACGCCCGATGGGGCACGGCGCTTGTTGCGTGTCGCGCTGGCGCATCCGCAAGTCAAGCTAGTGGTGAGCGCGCTCGGTTCGCCGCCGCCCGATATCGTTGCCGAATTGCGCGAGCGCAAGGTCATGGTGGGTGCCATGTGCGGCAAGGGCGAGCATGCTGCGCGCCATCGCGCCGCCGGGGTTGAGCTCATCGTCGCGCAAGGCACCGAAGCCGGTGGACACACGGGCGATATCGCCACGATGGTATTGGTGCCACAAGTAGTTGATGCGTGCGGCGACGACGTCGTCGTACTGGCTGCCGGTGGCATCGCCAAAGGTAGTCAGATCGCAGCGGCACTGGCACTCGGTGCGCAAGGCGTCTGGTGCGGCAGCCTTTGGCTCGGCACGCGTGAAAGCGAGCTTGATCCTTTTGAGAAAGAAGTCTTATTCGCCACCCGTACCGAAGACGCAGTACGCCGCCGCGCCCGCACCGGCAAACCGGTGCGCATGATCAAGAGTGTGTTATCCGAAGCCTGGGAGCAACCCGGTGCGCCTGCGTATTTGCCGACGCCGTTGCAAGGCATTCTCTATAACGAAGCCCACGCCCGCGTAGTGCGCGCCAAGCGTCGTGATTTGTATTCATTTCCGGTGGGGCAGGTGGTGGGGATGATGAATGAAGAAAGATCGATTCGTGCTCGATGAACCGGGCGCTTAGAGAAGCTATCACCGACTGC
>NZ_JBRIIQ010000205.1:0-1611 GCF_052976905.1 Glaciimonas sp. GG7
CCGCGACTTGTTTGATCGCGTTGGCGGCAATTAAACCTGCTTTGGCGGCATTCAAGGCCGCGACTCGGTTGTCACCGCTAGCTTGCGCGGCGAGGCCTTGATTAGCAGTTTGCGCGAGTTGCCCGGCTACGCCGCCGACGGCGGTTGTGATACCGAACTGGCTGGTACGATGGGTTTCTTTACTTTGGCTGGCGTCTTGCCCCGGGTTGAGATGAAGATTTTGACCGATCAGGGTGAGGTTGTTGGCGGCTAACAGATCGCTGCCTTGAACATGGATGTCCTGTTTGGCGTCTAGCGTGACGCTGCCTTTGGTGCTGATGATCTGGCTGCGGATCGGGTTTTGTAACTGGCTGGCGCTGTCTATGACATCACTCGTATTACGTACACCGACCGTGCTGGCGGTGCCGTTTTTACTGCTGCCGAGGTCGCCTATTTGATGACTGCGGTGATCTTCGTGATGGGTGCTGGTGTTCTGACCGGCAACGACTGTAATCTGGCCCGACTTGGCGGTCAGGTTGACGTTATTGGTTGCCACAATCCCAGACCCCGCAATCGCAATATCCCCACCATGACTATTGAGCACCACGCTATTGCCGCTAATGCTGCTGGCACGCTGCCCCGATGCTTGCGTGTTGCGGTTGTCGGCGCTGCTGCTGGCGTTGTAGGGCGATTGCGTCACGCCGCTGTTGTTGGGACCGCCGGACATGCTGCGGGCGGCGTCGCCGGGGCTGTTGATGGCCAGACTCAGGCTGCTGCTTTTGCTGCTGGCGCTGTGCTCTTCGCTGTAGCGGTCTGTTGCGGCCTGGACGGTGATGTCGCGTTGGGCGTCGAGCAGGACGTTGCCGCCTGCGGCGATGTTGCTGCCGGTGATGGTGATGTCGCCGTTGCTCGCACGGCCTGCACTGTCTTTGTTGCCGTCGCCTGTTGCGACTAGTTGGATATTGCCTGCGGCTTGAAGGCTGCTGGCGCTGTTGGTGCTGCTCTGGCTGCTGCTTTGACTATTGCTGCGGCTGCTGCCTAGGGTGACGGCGACTTGGGGTAGCGTGCCTGCGCTGTTGCCGATTTCTTCTAGTCCGGCTTTGGCTTTTTGGGTGTTGCTGCCGCCGTTTTTACCGGTTGCTTGCAGGTTGCGTACGGTGTCTAAGGGTGTGCCGACGAGGGCTATGCCGATGCCGCTTTGACGGGCTTGCTGCGTAGCCGCGTCTTGCGCGGTGTCCGTACCGGTGTCGATGCGGATGTTTTGCGCTTGGATGCCGATGTTGCCGGTTTTATTAATAGTGTCATCGGCTGCGCGACCGGCAATCAGGTCGCTGCCGCCGACGTGGACGTCTTTGCCAGCAGTGATACTGAGGTTGCCGCTACTGGTGCCAACGGTGCTGCGAGCATCACTTTGGGTGACCTGATTAGCGTCGGCGGTACTTTTACCGGATTGACTGCCGATGCTAAAACCGATGCCGCCGCTGCCCGTGATACCGGATTTCTTTTCTTGTCGGGCGGAGTGGCTGCTGGAGGTGTTTTGAGCGGCGGCGATGGTGACGTTGTTTTTAGCATCGAGGGCGACATCTTTAGTGCCGACGATATTGCTGCCGCTGACATGGATATCGCGCCCGG
>NZ_JBRIIQ010000206.1:0-1601 GCF_052976905.1 Glaciimonas sp. GG7
GGCAGTCGGTGATAGCTTCTCTAAGCGCCCGGTTCATCGAGCACGAATCGATACCGTAGCGCAGCTATCGATCCTGCGTTACGGTCATCGCGTACATAGACCCACAGTCGGCCTGTCTTGGTTTGTCCATTACCAAGAGACAGCACCGGCATCGGCGTATCGTCGGTATGCACTTTATATGTTGCCAATACATATCGCTGCAATGCACCGACGAGTGGATTGACCAATGCGCTACATATGCCCATCCAGCGCGCCATGTTCGAGCGACCCAGTTCCACCCCCTGACGGCCACCGATCACGGATTACCGATAGAGTGGCTGATGATCAGCAAACTTCGAGATCGCGATATGCGCGAGCAATCCCGGTCCAGCGATACCACGCTCAATCGTTCTGCCAGGTGCGGGTGCCTGGAAGATGCCATCGCAGCTGGCGCACGCCTTTTTGCGTCGCACATGACGGATGACTTTGAATGCTGCATCAATGATTTCAACTGCTCGGAAACGTCTTCGCCCAGCGGCTTGAGTTGACCACCACATGCTGAGCAGGCCTGTTCCAGCGGTTCCAGTACGCGTTCTTCGCGGGGCAGATGCGCAGGCAACGGCTGGCGTACCGATTTCTGTCGGGCGATAGTCGGTGCAGATTCTCGCCCCTCGACCTCGCCTTCCTCAGCGATCAAATCTTCCAGACGCATCTCGAGCTGTTCAATCTTGCGATCAATCTTCTCGGACTTGCGGCCAAATTGCATGCGCTTGAGTTTGGTCAGTTGCATTTTGAGTTGCGCGATTTCAAGCGTACGAATGCTGAATGCCTATTCCAGCGTCGATACCGTATGGCGCAGTTGCTGCACTTCGCCATCCCGCTGCAACAGCAGCGTCTTCAAGGCGTCGATATCATCTGGGAGTGAGGATGATGGCATGCGCGTAGTCTACGCAGGTCGGCGGCAGTTTACAAGGCAGAATCTAGCCCGCAGAGAGGGCCGGCCAGGTGCGCTCTGGTTGCTTCCAATTAATGCCTTCGAGCAGCATCGATAATTGGGCCGGTGTCAGGTGTACTTTGCCGCTGTCGGCCTGTGGCCAGACGAAACGGCCATGCTCAAGCCGCTTCGATAGCAAGCATAAACCGTCTCCCGTCTCCCGTCGACCAGAGGACTTTAACGACGTTTCCGCGTCGACCACGAAAGACAAAAACATGACCACAGAAAGGATCATCGAGAAGCGTCATCTGCACTTTGAGTGCGAGGCCATTAAAGCCAGCGCGCATATCGGTGATGCCTGCCGCAATCCAGATGCGTGTACCCGCCGGCAGGCCCATCATGCGCGCATGCTCTGCACGAGCGTACGCAGCACCTCGACATCGACTGTGCCTTCGATGCGTATCTGACCATGTCGCAGCGTGATGTCGATGCGCTCACTGTGCATCGCAACCGGGGGTGGCAGCGATGCCGGAACGGCTTCGTCTTCAGACACCATGACCACTGGCAAAAGTACATTCCGGTCAATCTTCGCCGCAGGCACATCGATTTGCTGCTGCAGGTACTGGCGTCGCCATTTGAAAACTTGATTCGCGTTCAAGTCGTTGGCTAACGCGAGAGCGGACAAGGA
>NZ_JBRIIQ010000207.1:0-1586 GCF_052976905.1 Glaciimonas sp. GG7
GGCAGTCGGTGATAGCTTCTCTAAGCGCCCGGTTCATCGAGCACGAATCGATTATTGCACTTTGCTGATGGCTTCTGAAGTGTCGTGCCATGCTTTGTGAGCGAAGTGGCTGTCGGTCGATACGCCGTAGACTTCAACGCCCATTTTCTGGAACTCGGCGTGGTGGTCAGCCAAGTCTTCTAATTCTGTAGGGCAAACAAAAGTGAAGTCAGCAGGGTAAAACATCACGATAGACCACTTGCCCAATAAGGACTGTTCTGTCACTTCAATGAACTTACCGTTTTGGTAGGCTTGTGCTTTAAATGGCTTAACTTTTGAGTTAATCAAAGACATTGTGTTTTTCCTTTTAAGGGGTTGTGAATTGGTATTACTGGAGTGTAGGGAGTTTCGATCGATATGTAAAATTAATTATTAAATTGTATTCAATTAATTTTAACTATCGATGTTTGCTGCTGACTGTGTGTGACTAGGTAAGTTTGTCCTTTCATCTTTTGGCTGTGAAGGCCATAGACAACGATTGTTGAAAACGGTTTTTGAAAAATGTTGCACGCTGATATAAAAAGCCGTTTCAAAATAGAAACGGCTTTTCAGGGAACGACGATATTGACATCAAAGTCCCAGATCGCTAAGGCTGGCATGATCATCCGGACGGCGCCCCAACGGCCAATGAAACAGGCGCTCGGTTTCTTTGATCGGCAGATCGTTGATACTGGCGTGTCGCACGGCCATCAAACCATCGGCGTCGAACTCCCAATTTTCATTACCGTAAGAGCGAAACCAGTTACCGGCATCGTCATGCCATTCGTACGCAAAACGTACGGCGATACGATTGTCGGCAAAGGCCCACAGTTCTTTGATCAGGCGATAGTCTAGCTCTCGGTTCCATTTGCGGGTGAGTAGCTCGAAAATCTCTTTGCGGCCGGTGATGAATTCGGCTCTGTTGCGCCAGGTACTGTCGACCGTGTAGGCCAAAGCAACCCGTTCCGGGTCGCGCGTATTCCAGCCATCTTCGGCTGCGCGCACTTTTTGGCGGGCGGTCTCAGGTGTGAATGGCGGTAAGGGTGGCCTGGGTGCGGGTTGTGTCGGTTGTGTCATTGGAGGCTCCTAGGCAACCAGACGCGCATTCTGCGGAAACATTTGCTTGCGGGCCTCATCGTCCATCTCTGCTTTGAAGCTGAATTTGTTTTTCAATTCTTCTGCGCGTTGTGCTGCCGGACGGGCGTTGATTTCGTCCAGATGACGTTTTAGGTTCGGCAATGTTTTCCATGCATCAGCGCCGAAGATGAACGGTACGGCGCGTGCCCAGCCCCAGACTGCCATATCGACCAATGTGTAGGTGTCGCCCAGCATGTAGCGGTGCTTTGCCAGTTGCGCGTCGAGGATGGCGTAGTGGCGTTCTGCTTCGAACATATAGCGATTGACTGCGTATTCTTTTGGCGCTGGGGCAAAGTGTTTAAAGTGCACCGCCTGACCGGAATAGGGGCCAATGCCGCTGGCGACAAACATCAGCCAGGAAAGCATCTGGGCGCGTGCGGCATCGATTCGTGCTCGATGAACCGGGCGCTTAGAGAAGCTATCACCGACTG
>NZ_JBRIIQ010000208.1:0-1527 GCF_052976905.1 Glaciimonas sp. GG7
GTCTCCGACTCAGTAGTTCTATGCCGAGTACCACGGACAAGCACGAATCGATCCGCAAACGACACCGCCGTCAAAGTCGAGCGCACCGGCACAGCCTTAGCTTGCCGAAATGTCTTCCCTTCATCATCCGACAACATCACCACCCCATGATCGCCGACCGCCACGATGCGCTTATCAGCCCCGGTCCGCGTTGCCGCCAACATCTGCGCACTGGCAGCCGCACTAAAATGCTCCGCTGGCAATATCTGCAACGCCGGTTTGATGGCGACGGTTGGCTCCGTAGCATGCGCAACACCACACAACACCAGCAAGCCAATGAGCCCGCACCAAGTTCGATTCATTATTTTCATGGCCACTGCTCCTAATGACTAAACACACCCGGCGCACGCACCGGTGACCGACGTGGAAAAATCTTCTCCAGCACCACAGCCAGCGCTGGCAACGCCGTCATCGCCATAATCAAATTAACGATAAACATAAACGCCAGCAACTTGCCCATGTCGGCTTGAAACTTCAGGGACGAAAAGCTCCAGGTCGCCACACCGACGGCCAGCGTAATGGCGGTAAAGATCGTCGCCATGCCGACCTCAAGAATCGATTGCTCAATCGCCTTCACAATCGGCACGCCAGCGGCCAGATGGCCCTGCAAGCGGTTATAGATATAAAACGCGTAATCGACGCCGATCCCCACCGCCAGCACCATCACCGGCAAGGTCGCAACGGTCAATCCGATCTGAAACTCCTTCATAAACCAATAGCCGATAAAGGTCCCTACCGTCAGCGGCAAGCAGCACGCCAGTACGGCCCGGAAATCGCGATACACCAAAAACACCAACACCATAATCGCGGCATACACATACAGCATCATCGGCAACTCGCTCTTCGCTACTTCGTCGTTGATCGCTGCCAATAGTCCAGCATTACCCGCGGCCAGCCGGATCGTCACGCCCGGTGTGGGATGCGTATCGCGGAACGCTTTGACCGCATCGATCACACCATTGATGGTGGTCGCCTTATGATCGGCCAAATACAAATGCACTGCCGTCATGCTGCAATCTTTGTTGAGGTAACCGCGCACGCGCCCGATCTCGGTCGATAAACCGGCGTAGTTGCCGGTATCAATCGGGACCACATTCATCTTGGGATTGCCTTCGTTGTAGCCCTGATTGTAGGTACGCAAATTGTCGGCATACGAACTGATGGAGACGATTCCGGGGACGTTTTTAAGCGAGTAAGCCAGGTTGTCATCAAACGCACCAACCGCCGGGCTTTCGCACGAATCGGGTGGAGCGGCAATCACGACCGATAACCAATCCAAGCCAACGTCGTAGTTGTCGGCAATCGACACCGCATCGCGATTGAAGCGTGCCTCGGCCCGTAATTCCGGCGCGCCCGGTTGCAGCGTGCCGACCACACGGTCACGGCTTTGCCACACCGCAGTGGCAAACACAGCGGCCACCAGCACCAGCGTGATGACCGCATTGCGCGGCTCGGCCACGCGGGCCAGCGTGCGTAACCAGCGCGCAC
>NZ_JBRIIQ010000209.1:0-1521 GCF_052976905.1 Glaciimonas sp. GG7
AGTTAGTGGGATTGGTGGTGGGAAAAGCGGCGACGCAAGTGGCCGGGGGCACGGCTAGCGATGGCAATGCGGCAGGGGTGAATGCCAAGCTGGCGACGGAGTTTAACTATCTGAAGCATGACGAATTGGGTAAGTTGACGTCCAAACTAGCCGGATGTGGAGGAGATATTAATCCCGCGCAATGCAGACAAAATGCTGTAGATGATGCCAAGCAACTATCGTTGATACACGACAGCGAGTTACTTACCGCATGCGGGGATGCAAGTAGTTCAAGCTGTCGTCAGCATATCGATAGTGCAAGTAAATATGCTGTCGATCAGGTGGCTACGACCATTGTGAAAGAAGATCAGAGTCGCAGTGCGAACGTATTTCTACAGCAAGTCTTTAGTAGTGAGGATGGGAATAAATTTTTCGATAATATTACCGAGCGCAAAGAATTTTTTGAGGCGTTAGGTAAATCGTTGAGAGAGAAGGGTAATGAGGTCGCTTGGGTAGATTCGGCGGCTAAAGTCTCAGATCAATTAGAAAATTTAAAGATATGCAGCAGTAATGTGTGGTGTGCGGTAGAAAATTATAGTTGGATGGAAAAAACTGGAAGTATCATTTTAAGCAAGCGTTGGACTGATCTTAAAGATTTGTTTCAACGGATAGATCCGATAGCAGGTGATGCTGCAAAAAATTGGGACAGCAATATTTTAATGAAAGAACAATATCAAGTGCAGGATCAATACAAAGATTTAAGTTTTGATAAATTTAAAGCCATTTTTACGGGTGCTTTCTTTAACGGGGTTGATGATATTACTAACCCAGAAGACCGAATTAAAAAAGGGGAAGAATTAATGGAAAAGATTCGCGATGGAGTGAGAAAGTAATGTGGACTTTGATATGGACTTTTTTCTCTTCGATAGTGTGGATTATGTTTTGGGGAATGTTGTCTCTATACTTTGTATTTAAATCCGTATTGAGTGGAATTCCAGCAACTTTTTCTATAGTAATAATATTTACGATTGTTTTTTTGGGATTAAGGAAATTTGAAGATCTTAACAATATCAATACAATAATAGTAAAAAAATATATTATTTTTTTACTTGGATTTTTATCGGCAGCGGTAATATGGTTTTTATTTTTATTTTCAATTTTAGAAGTTGGACTTTCTAAGTTTCCATATGTTGAAATATTTTTTTATTTCACGGGAATCCTTCAAGGATTTCTAATTTGGGCATATATTTTTCTTTCTAATGGAAAGTATATTATAAGAAATTTAAGGGTAAACAGTTTTCGATATGGCGTGTTATCTACAATTTCATTATATTTTTTCTTTATTATTTATATGGATGTCCTTACGTTAAGTAAGTAGTCTATTAGATGGATGGAAAAAAACTGGAAATATTATTTTTAGTCAACGTTAGACTGATCTTAAAGATTTGTTTCAACGGATCGATCCGCAAACAGGTGACGCTGTGAAACCAACAAGCCGCACCCCTCCTGTATCAAAAGGTCGGTGACTATCTTGATCAGAGC
>NZ_JBRIIQ010000210.1:0-1511 GCF_052976905.1 Glaciimonas sp. GG7
CCATGCATACTAGGGACGATTTTTGCTGATGAGATTGAGAAGATTCTTAAAATTGTGGTGGGTTGTTTAAAAAAATAACTACGCATCACCTTCCGGTTTGTTATCAGGAATGTTAATCTGGAATGTTAATAAAACGCCGCAACAAAGTACGCAAAGCAATCGCGTCCACAGTTCCCATTTTTTCCATCATCCCGGCTTCGATTTGCATCCCGGCATCGGCAATTTTTTGCGCCAATGCATGACCTGGTGCGCTCAGATAGAACAAACCGTTGCCCCGGCTTTCGCCCTTATCTGCAACGACCTGCAATAATCCGCGTGCAGCCATGTCATCAAGCACCATCAATAACGGTGAATGACCGGCGTAGACGAACAAACGGTTCAACTCAGCCAGACTCAGACCTTCGCGGGCGGCCAATGTGTTGAGGACGAAAAATTCGGTATCGTTGAGACCTTGTTGCGCGCCGTACTCACGCAATTTTGCGTAAAGCTGAAAATAAGCGCTGCCTAGCAAATCACGCATCGCGTTCTTGTTAAATGCCTCTGTCCCGGTCGTCGCCCGGATCAATGCCTCCGCCTCATCGACCACTTCCTTGCGGGTGGCGATGGCGTAGTTGCCGCGTTGATACACCAAAGGCGGGATGTCGGAGTGATCGAAATGCATCACCTCGCCGACCATAATGATGTGATCCCCACCATCGTAGCGATGCACCATTTTGCATTGCATGCGCGTGGTGCAGGCCGGTAACAGCGGTACTCCACCCAGCCCTTTTTCGATCGCAAGACCAGCAAATTTAGCCGCACCGCGCTTGGCGAAGCGGTTCGCCAGCGCATCCTGATCGTGCGACAAAATATGTACGGCCCAGTATTCTGCCGTCTCAAACACCGGCATGCTGCTCGACGATTTCGCCAGACTCCACAACACCAGCGGCGGGTCTAGCGACACCGAGTTAAAGCTGTTGGCAGTAATGCCGACGAAATTGTCTGCGCTGTCACTATCGTTAATGCTCAGGCCGCAGGCGGTAATGATCGTCACACCTGTGGTAAAGGTGCCGAGTGCGTTGCGGTACTCTCGTTGGTCAAATATTTTTGCGAGTGTTTCTTGCCCGGCTAGCGGGGATTGTTCTGTGGATATCGGCATTGGTTCAAGGTTTCTTCGGTCAGAATGTTGTCAGGCTTGCATGGTGCTGGCGTGCCGGATGTGATTGAACATTGCTGATATTGCTAATGGAGCGGAGATCGGTGCTAAAAAGTGTCCGAAATCTATCATTATTTAGGCTTAATACTTACATGCGCCCTCTGTGGGTGAATATTACAACATGCTACGATATTAATCTGCCAATTCCGCTATACGGCAAGCCATCATTCACTCTTTTGCTAACAGGACGCCCTCCCATGTGGATCGATACCCACTGTCATCTTGACGCCGCCGAATTTGATGGCGAGCAGAGCGCATTTGTGCAGGCGCTACGCAGCCCCGGTCAGCGTGCACGCGGTCAGGGGCATTTGCGCGG
>NZ_JBRIIQ010000211.1:0-1510 GCF_052976905.1 Glaciimonas sp. GG7
CGGCAGCGCCCGCGCCCAATATCATTTGCGCCAGATCGCAGTATTTCTCGATTTATGCAGGTTGAAATACACGGCCCGCCCCGGTGTTCCCTTGGGGATATCGGTCATGAAATAGCCCAGGATGATCATCCCGATAATAAGCATTCCGATGAGCCAATGCAGGGCAATGGCAGGCTTGGTATAGCGGAGTCTGTCGCTGGTCTTTTTTGTACCAGTGACGTTGCTTGCACGCTTATTTTGTGCGCTCACGCGTGTGCTCATCTGATGGCGACGCCCCAAGGCGATGTGCCGACGGCGATTTCTTTACTGACTTTGTTGGTGTCGGTATCGATGACGAAGATGGCGTTGGAGCGTCCGCATGCTACGTAGAGTTTTTTGCCATCCGGGGTGATGGCCATGTTCCATGGGCGCTGGCCGACCGGGACGGTGGCAATGACTTTATTGGTGGCGGTATCGATGACGGAGACGGAGGCGTCTTTGCCGTTTGAAATATAAACGTGTTGGCCGTTAGGGGCCATGGTGACGCCGTTGGAGAAGCTTCCGGCTTTGACTTCGGCGATGATTTTATGGGTGGCGACGTCGATGACGTAGACCATGCTTTCGAGTTCGGTTGCGACGTAGGCTTTGCTGCCGTCGGGGGTGAAGGCGATGCCGCGGGGGCGTTTGCCGAGTTTGATTTGATCGACTTGCTGGCGCTTGTCCATGTCGATGATGTCAACCTGATCGGCTTCTTCGGCGCTGACGTAGAGCCATTTTTCGTTCGGGCTGAATTCTGCGTGTTCGGGGTTTTTGCCTTTGGTGACGATGTTGAAGACTTGTTTGTTGGTGGCTGTGTCGATGAAGTTGACGGAGTTGGTGATTTCGCTGGCGGCTACTATCCATTTGCCTGAGGGTGAAATGCCTACGCCTTCAGGGGATTCGCCGACGGGGATTGTGCCGGTGACTGCTTTTGCTTTTAGATCAACGATGAGTAATGCGTTGGCTGGTTGGTCGCTGACGTAGAGGGTTTTGCCGTCGGGCGTGACGACTGTGCCGCGGGGTTTTGTACCGGCTTTGATTTCGGCGGTGACTGTGTCGGTGGCGGTGTCTATGATGGAGATGGTGCCGGATTTTTCGTTGGGGACGTAGGCGTTGGGGGTGGCGGTTGCGGATGTGGTTAGCATTCCAATCGATAATGCTAGCAGTGTGCTTAGCAGGATGGATTTTTGTTGGTGATTATTTGAGTTCATGATTTGGTAAACCTTTTGGGTGATTTTGTTTCGTTTTGTTTTATTGCGTTTTGATTCGTTGCGTTTTGTTTCGTTGATTAATACGGTTGCTACTCCGTGGATGCTTGTCGGGGGCGGCCCGACAGCCGGTCACTTTCTTTTGCTTCGCCAAAAGAAAGTAACCAAAGAAAAGGCGACCGCAAATGCCGCTGCCGCTCCGCGGTTCCCACATTTTCCTACCGCCAGACGGGTCTGATGACCAACTCGCTACGCTCAAACATGTCATCAGCCTGATCCGTCTG
>NZ_JBRIIQ010000212.1:0-1489 GCF_052976905.1 Glaciimonas sp. GG7
GAAGAAATTGTCGTGACGACCAATGCGTTCGATCTGCAATAGTTCGGACCAGATTGCCACCAGCGTGGTTTCTGTTTCGCCAATTGGCGCGACATATCCACTCATGGTGTACGCAGCACCGTCGGGGGTCGGCAAGGCCTTGCGGTCGAGTTTACCGTTCACATTCAGCGGTAACGCTGCGAGCGTGACATAGGCCGCTGGCACCATGTAATCGGGCAGGTTGAGACTCAGATGCGCACGCAACACCTCAATATCAACTTTGTGATTGACCACCATGTAGGCCACCAAACGTTGGTCGCCAGCGTTGTCTTCCCGTGCCATCACTACCGCCTCGCGGATTGCCGGATGTGCTACCAGTTGCGTTTCAATCTCGCCCAATTCAATCCGGAAACCGCGAATTTTGACCTGAAAATCGTTACGGCCCAGATACACCAGATTGCCGTCTGATTGCCAGCGTGCTAAATCGCCACTCTTGTATAAACGTGCGCCAGGCTGTGACGAAAACGGATCAGGCACAAAGCGTTGCTCAGTGAGTTCCGGCTGATTCAAATACCCACGCGCCACCTGCACCCCGCCGATGTGTAACTCACCTGCGACGCCGACGGGGGTCGGTTTACCTTGCGCATCGAGAATATAGATGCTGGTGTTCGCAATCGGTGTGCCAATCGGGACTAACGCATCCGTTGCTCCCGCCACGCAAGCTTCGGCGGTGACATACACCGCCGCTTCGGTCGGACCGTACAGATTATGCAATTGCGCGTGCGGCAACTGCGCATGGAACCGCTGGACCAGCGCTGCTGGCAATGCCTCGCCAGCGCAGAGCACGCGCACAACGCTAGTACATACCGCCTCCGTCTGAGCATGACCGACAAATACCTGCAACATTGATGGGACGAATTGCAGTGTGGTCACGCCCGCTGTACGAATAATGTCACTCAGATAGCGGAGATCCTTGTGACCATCCGGCCGGGCCATCACCAGCTTGGCACCCACCATCAGTGGCCAGAAAAACTCACACACAGAGACGTCAAAACTAAATGGCGTTTTTTGCAGTATCACATCGTGCCGCTCCAGTCCGTAAGCCTGCTGCATCGCGTACATCAGATTAACGACGGCGCGATGTTCGTTCATCACGCCCTTCGGCTGTCCGGTCGAACCGGAGGTGTAGATCACATACGCCAAATCCGATGACGTGAGATGGCTGCTGTCTGGATTCTCACTCGGGTATGCATCCCAACTCGGCGCGTGCAGATCCAGTACTGGCACGTCCGGCGCTATTGTTACCCTCGCTTGCTCCCAGCCGCCTGTAATCCCGGCCTGCATTAGCACCCCACTTAGCACCACTCGCGGGGCGCTGTCGCTTAACATATACGCCAGTCGTTCGGCCGGATATGCAGGGTCCAGCGGCACATATCCGGCACCGGCTTTCAATACCGCCAGCAAGCCAACCACCATCGCCAGACCACGATCAACGCAGATCGCCACCCGG
>NZ_JBRIIQ010000213.1:0-1375 GCF_052976905.1 Glaciimonas sp. GG7
GATCAGCGCTGGCTGCGTGGTGATTGCGCCGCCGTTGGTGGCGGGCGGCAAGTTTCGGATTCTGGAGCGATTTCAGTGGCGCGGGATCGACTTTGAAGCGCAGGCGCAGGCGATCAGGGAGATGACGGGGCGCTATAACGTGGAGTACATCGGGATCGATACGACGGGGATGGGGATCGGGGTGTTTCCGTTGGTGAAGCAATTTTTTCCGCTGGCGACCGCGATCAATTATTCGCCGGAAGTGAAGACCCGGATGGTACTCAAGGCGCAAAACATCATCAATAAAGCGCGGCTGGAATTCGATGCCGGATGGACCGATATCGCGCAATCGTTTATGACGATCCGCAAAACACTGACCACTAGCGGTAGACAGATTACCTATGACGCAGGCCGCACAGATGAGACCGGCCACGCCGATCTGGCATGGGCCTGCATGCACGCCCTCGACCATGAACCGTTCGAAGGGATCAATGAAAATACCCAATCTTTTATGGAGTTGTATACATCATGAGTAGACGCAAACAACGTGGTACTGCGGCCCCGGTTCCTGTAGCGACCAAGGCCAATATCGAGGCCTTCACTTTTGGCGATCCGACGCCGGTGCTCGATCACAGCGATGTCATGGAGAGCTTTGAGTGTTGGCTGAACGGAAAATGGTATGAGCCGCCGGTGAGTTTTGTCGGATTAGCGAAGTCGTTTAATGCCAGCGTGCATCACAGCACGGCGCTGTACTTCAAGACCAACATTTTGACCTCGACCTTCGTGCCGAATAAATATCTGTCGCGGGATGCGTTTAAACGGTTTGCGCTGGATTTTTTGACATTTGGGAATGCGTATTTGGAGAAGCGCATCAGCCGTACCGGCCAGACCCTGCAACTGGCGCATGCGTTGGCGAAATACGTGCGCCGGGGGCGGGACTTGGAGTCGTATTTTTTTATCGGGAATGCTGAGCAAGAGCATGCCTTTGCGAAAGGTGCGATCTTTCATTTGATGGACCCGGACATTCATCAGGAGGTGTATGGCGTGCCGCAATATGTGAGCGCGTTGCAGTCGGCCTGGCTCAATGAAGCAGCGACCTTGTTCCGGCGCAAGTATTACAAAAATGGCTCGCACGCTGGTTTTATTTTGTATATGACGGACCCGGGGGTCAATACCGACGATGTAACCAGTCTGCGTAAGGCGATGCATGACAGCAAGGGGCCGGGCAATTTTAGGAATCTGTTTTTGTATTCACCTAATGGGAAGAAGGAAGGGTTGCAGATTTTGCCGGTGTCGGATGTAGCGGCGAAGGATGAGTTTTTTAATGTGAAAGGCGTGACCCGCGACATCGATTCGTGCTCGATGAACCGGGCGCTTAGAGAAGCTATCACCGACT
>NZ_JBRIIQ010000214.1:0-1372 GCF_052976905.1 Glaciimonas sp. GG7
CCTGATCCAGCGCATGCGAGAGCACGGCATGCAAGCCGAGGTCCGTGCCTTGTTTGCGACGCCGACCGTGGCCGGACTGGCCGCTGCGATTGGCGCTGAAAGTCGTTTAGTCACCATACCCGTGAACCTGATTCCCGTCGGGTGTTCCGCCATCACCCCGGCGATGCTGCCGTTGGTGGCGTTGAACAGCGCGGAGATTGCCCGTGTTGTTGAGGGAGTCCCCGGAGGTGCCGCCAATGTGCAGGATATCTACCCGCTTGCACCCTTACAAGAAGGCATCCTGTTTCATCATCTGATGGCCAGACAAGGCGATCCTTATTTGCTTGTAGGGCTGACCAGCTTTGACACACGAGCGCGGCTGGACGCCTACCTGAGCGCATTGGAAGACGTGATCCAACGGCACGATGCGCTACGCACCGCCTTCGTCTGGGAGGGGGTGCCAGAACCGTTACAGGTGGTTTGGCGCAGCGCGCCGCTGATGCAGGAAGAACTGATCCTCGATCCAGCCGACGGCGACGTGGTCGATCAGTTACGGGCACGTTTCGATCCACGCCATATCCGGCTCGACCTGTCGCAAGCGCCCTTGCTGCGCACCAGCTTTGCCTTTGACACGGTACAACGGCGCTGGATCTTGCTAACCTTGGATCATCATCTGGTGAGCGATCACATCACCCTGGAAGTCATCGATGCCGAGATTGCAGCGCATTTGCAGGGACAAGAAGCGCAACTGCCGGTGCCGTTGCAATTTCGTAATTATGTGGCGCAGACAAAGCTAGGGGCCAACACCGAAGCGAACGAAGCCTTCTTCCGTCAGATGCTGGGCGACGTCGATGCACCGACCGCACCGTTCGGCCTGTTGGAGGTGCATGGCGATGGTGACGGAATGGACGAAGGCCGTCTCCCACTAAGCGTCGCATTGTCGCAGCGCATACGAGCGCAGGCGCGGCAACTCGGCGTGAGTGCAGCCAGCCTGTGTCATCTGGCGTGGGCCCAAGTACTGGCGCGGGTCGCTAATGGTGGCACGCGTAGCGATGTCGTGTTTGGCACCGTGCTATTCGGCCGCATGGGGGGCGGTGAAGGTGCCCGGCAGATGATGGGCTTACTGATGAATACGCTGCCGTTGCGTATCAATATTGACGATCAGGGCGTAGCCGCCAGTGTGCGGCGCACGCATACCTTGCTGAGCGCACTGATGGAACATGAGCATGCCTCGCTGGCATTGGCGCTACGCGCTAGTGCGATCGTTGCACCGCAACCGTTATTCTCGGCCTTGCTCAACTACCGTCACAGCATGTACAACACAAGTTCGCCGATCTGGGAGGGTATCACCCAGATTGCGGGAGAAGAACGGAGCAACTATCCGTTGACCATG
>NZ_JBRIIQ010000215.1:0-1234 GCF_052976905.1 Glaciimonas sp. GG7
AATATTCCCGATCACGATATCCGTTTAATTGCGCCCACCGCCGAGCTGATCGCCCGTGACGGTTTGCATCCGGCCTTGTCGGATTTGTTGATCGATGCCGCCAAAGAGGTGCATAGCGGCCCGAATATATTGCAACGGGCCAATGAATTCCCAGCCCCGCTGCCGCACGAGTTTCGGATTAGCGACGATGCAACCCGCTATTACAAATCCGGCAAAGGGTTTTTCTATCGGACCTTGCCGTACTGGCTGGCCAGTCTGGTGGACCGCACCGTAGTCGTCTTGCTGCCGCTGATTTTGTTGTTGATTCCGGCCTTTAAGCTGGTGCCGCTGTTATACGGATGGCGGATTAAATCGCGTATTTATCGCTGGTATGGATCGTTGATTGCGTTGGAGCGCGGAGTCGGTGCAGATACGCCGGAGGAACATGCGGAGATGTTGCGACGGCTAGACGAGATTGAGGCGGCGGTGAATCGGATGAAAATGCCGCTGGCGTTTGCGGATCAGTTTTATGTGCTGCGTGAGCATATTGGGTTTGTGCGGGGCAGGTTGGTGGGTGGTAGTTGAGGTTACGCATACTGGTCCCCGATCAGTTAAATAGATAAAACGTAGCATCTTGCATGATGATGTGTCGGTGATTGGCGAGACTTTGGTGGTGCTGGTTCATCCATTGCGTTACCGCCAACTGGCGATTCTTCAAGCAGACTTATTCCGAACTGAGCTGCTTTCAACGCTGAGTAATTTCCACCAGTCCTGCGTTACGTGCAATACCCGTCCAACCGATACCCCGTTACCGTCTCGCGGCAGGTAAAAAATCAGAATGTTGTCGAACCCTCTTACTTGCCATTTGCGCATACCCTTCAGCTCAGGGCTACGCAAATTCAGCGGAGAATCCATCGCCGGATGTTCCGATAAATCAGCAAAGCTAGCCTCTGCATTTATCAGAAAGCGTTCGGCAACATGTTCACCAGCGTTCTCAGCCAGATAAAAATAGTGGCTCACCAGGTCTTGCCGTGCTACCGCCCGTGTATGGACCATCGGCATCAGGGCTATTTCTTTCTATTGATTTTTGCCAGCGCTTCCTTCCGAATGGCATCCCAGTCATCCCGAGTAAACACGGTTTCTTCGCTGTTGAGTCCTTCAAGGAGTAAGGTTTCGAGCCGGTCCTCGGCCTTACGTTTTTCGTCAGCGCGGATAAGTTCGCGCATATATTCGCTCACACTGCTATAGCGACCTT
>NZ_JBRIIQ010000216.1:0-1223 GCF_052976905.1 Glaciimonas sp. GG7
TCTCCGACTCAGTAGTTCTATGCCGAGTACCACGGACAAGCACGAATCGATTGCGATTACCCTGGATCCATCAATGACATTAAACCTGCGTGGCACTATCCTCTATGCTTTTATGATTACAGCATCTTGCCAGTGATCCAAAATTCTGAACGTCACACAAATTACTTTTTGAAGAAGAACAATGATGACTGCTGGAAAAAGTATTCGAATTTATCTTGCCGACGGCTCAGTTTCTGGTATTCGGCATGGTGAAATCGTGAACTGGACAGGCCAAGCTATCGCGTGTACCCGCACCAGATTCGGTGACCTTAAAGATTGGCCCGAGGCTCGCCGCCCGGGAGTCTATTTTTTGTTTGGAATTAACGACCAAACCGGGCAAGAAGCTTTGTACATTGGCGAAGCCGAAGTAGTATTTGAACGCTTAGGCGCACACTTAACAGGAAAAGAATTTTGGAACGAACTTATCGCATTCACGAGCAAGGACGATAACCTGACAAAAGGTCACGTGCGCTATATTGAGTCACGTCTTATCCAACTAGCATCAACCGCCGGGCGTTACTTGCTCACGAATACAGCATCCCCGCAACTCCCCGCCCTACCGCGAGCAGACCGAGATTCAATGGAAGAATTCATTGTAAATTTACGTACCCTACTTGGGGTACTTGGTCATCGCGCCTTAGAACCATTAACTGGGCACCCGGCGAAACTTATTTCTTCGATTGAAAATCCTGTTGCTCAGTTGTCTGCATCTTTGTCACCAAACGATTCTTTTGAACAACAAATTACATTCAGTCTAAAAGTTAACGGCATTGATGCCTCAGCTATTCGCACGGACGAAGGAATCGTAGTTTTAGCAGGCTCACAAGTCTCATCAACCGTTAAATCGAGTCTTTCTGATGGGTACAAGGCACTACGGGAAAAGCTTATTTCCTCAAGAGTCATCGTGGGAACAGAAGGGACACTCCGCTTATCTCGCAATCATCTGTTTTCAAGTCCAAGCCAAGCCGCAGCAATCATTGTTGGATACGCAATTAATGGCCGAGATGCATGGCGCACGAATTATGGAAAAACATGGAGCGATATAGAAGCCGCTACTGTATACAAGTTGCTCAACGAGATTACCTCACCAACATAAAAATGCCTAAATTTGATGGACTTGTACTTTGCCTCTCTTATGCGATCATGCATCGGAAAAATCAGCCCTAGCATTCCCAATCACACCG
>NZ_JBRIIQ010000217.1:0-1119 GCF_052976905.1 Glaciimonas sp. GG7
GCAGTCGGTGATAGCTTCTCTAAGCGCCCGGTTCATCGAGCACGAATCGATAGCAAGCGCTGGCGATCCGCGCTCGCATCAAGGAGCTGTATCAATGCTTCGGTAGTCGCTTCCCTATTTATGTGACGGTCACCCAATGTGATTTGCTGGCAGGTTTCGTCGAGTTTTTTCACGCTATGGGACGCGAGGAACGGGCTCAGATCTGGGGGATGACCTTCCCAGTCAGGGCTGGAGATGAGGTTGGCGAGGCGCTCTCCACTTTTCCGGACCGTTTCCTGGAACTGGAGCAGCGATTGCAGGTGGGTGTGCTTGAACGCATGCAGCAGGAACGTGACCTCCAGCGGCGCGCCTTGTTGTATGGCTTTCCGCAGCAATTCGCGGCGATCGGCGATGTCTTGGGCGATTTCCTTAATAAGGTGTTTCAAGTCACTCGCTATGAAGATACGGCATTCCTGCGTGGTGTGTATTTCACCAGCGGCGGGCAGGAGGGCAGTCCAAACAATCGGGGCAAGGCGCCACTCCCCGCCGGTGGTCGGAGTTATTTCATCACCACGTTGCTACGTGAATTGATATTCAAGGAATCCGAACTGGCCGGGACTGACCGCAACTTTGAGCGCAGCCGCCAGCGCATGCGTTGGATGGCTGTCGGTTTCGCTGGCCTGATGCTGGCGCTGGCAGGCACCGGCCTGGCGACCAGTTATTTTCGCAACCAGCAGTATGTGGCCGATGTATCGGCGCGCAGCTTTCAGCTCAGCCGCCTTGCTAAGACCACGTCGTCGCAAGATAGCCTGATTGCAATGCTGCCGCTACTGAACGCGGCGCGCCAGCTGCCGGGCGGTTACGCCGAGCGGGACAACAGCGTACCGCTACTCAATCGTTTTGGGTTGAGCCAGGCTGGCAAACTCGGCGCCGAAGAACAAGTCCTTTACCTACGCCTATTGCGCAGCGTGCTCATTCCACGCCTTGTCAGCCGTCTGGAAGAAGTGCTTCGGCGCGGCGACGCTAACAATCAGGAATACGTGTATGAAGCGTTGCGCGTGTATTTGATGCTGGGTAAGCCGCAGCATCATCGATTCGTGCTTGTCCGTGGTACTCGGCATAGAACTACTGAGTCGGAGA
>NZ_JBRIIQ010000218.1:0-1068 GCF_052976905.1 Glaciimonas sp. GG7
GCTGCGCCGGCAAGGTCAAAGGCAACACCAACTGTGGCTGCGCCGGCAAGGTCAACAACCGCAGCCTTTGTCATTGTTGTGTAGTTTTCTTATCGAAAATTATGCGACGGGGGAGTTTAAGTCGAGGTGTATTTTTTTAATTTCAATAAACCGTTCGTCCTGAGTAGCGTAGCGTATCGAAGGATTGCATGCGCTAGCGCAGACTTCGATAAGCCTTCCGGGCTACTCAGTTAGAACGGTTGGTTATAGCTTTGACGAGGAACAGCAAAGGCGATCGCCGTTCACGTTATACGTCTTATTCAGCGCAGGCTTGCGCTGCTTCTTTCAGCGCAGCTTTTCTGGCTTTTCGTAGCGTCCCGATCTGTGTATTGACCCATTCAGTTTCGCAGATCGCATGTTCGCCTGGCAGCGCTGCTGCTTCGATGGCGAATGTTTTCAATGCAGCGCAATCAGCAAAGCTAAGCAGTATTAGCAGGGTTAGGGTTGGATCGGAAAGCTTCGTTGGCTTCGTGGAGGTTGACGCAAATGGTGATGCCTTGAGAAAAGGCGGCAGTACGGGTGGCAAAGTCATGCAGATAAATGTATTGCTCGGTGTCGATGGCGTCACTGAGTTTTTGATGTGTAGCATTGGTTGTATCAGGCATTATTCGATCCTTTAGCTCTGTTGAACTTCCCGTTGGTAAAACGGGGGTGGGCGACAAATGACGGCGTTGACAGACTGGGCAAAAATCAAAAACCAGCAAGCCCGAAGGCTTCACCGTCACTGTCGCCCAGAGAGGACGAACTTAGTGACCCCAGACCGCATTACACGGCCCAGGGATTTTTGCATCAGGCTGTCAAGCCTGTATTTCTATGAGAGAAGCGGTTGACACAAAACTCGGGCTAAAAACGAAGATCAACAGTAAATGGCAATTTTTTGTGATTACAGTTTTTATACGATTTTTTAGCTGCCAGAACAATTAATGCTCAGGAGTACAGTAATTGGTGACTAAGTCAGAGCGGTTGTTTTTGAAGTTGTTTTTGAAGTTGTTTTTGACCTTGCAGGCGCAGCCACAGTTGCCGTTGCTT
>NZ_JBRIIQ010000219.1:0-1009 GCF_052976905.1 Glaciimonas sp. GG7
TTGAATGCCGCCAAAGCAGGTTTAATTGCCGCCAACGCGATCAAACAAGTCGCGGTCGATGGCACGACGCCAGCGCTGGCGAAAGTCACTGTGAGCATCGGCGGCGGCAGTAGCGATAGCGACAGCAGCAGTCAAGCCAGTCAACATCAAGGCAGCACCTTAGCTGCAGGAAAAGACCTCACCTTAATTGCCACCGGCAACGGTAGTAAAGATTCGGCAGGCTTTGCAGCGGATGGCGATATTCACGCAAAAGGCGCGGACATCAGCGCACAAAATGTGACTCTGGCCGCAGCCCGTGATATCAACCTCAAAAGCGCAAAAGACACGACCTTGCACCGTAGCAAAAATGATGGCAGCAACGCCAGCATCGGCATTGGTTTAGGCATCGGCGGTGAGCAAAACGGCTTCACCCTCGAACTCGCCGCCAGCCGAAGCAAAGGTACCTCCAACGGCGACAGCACCACTCACCACAACACCAGTATTACCGCCAGTGATAGCGTCACGCTGGCCAGCGGCAGAGACACTCATCTGATCGGCGCAGAAGTCCGTGGCGACAGCGTCAACGCCAGTGTCGGGCGCGACCTCACTATTCACAGCCAGCAAGACACCGACAACTATCACAGCCGACAAGACAATAGTGGGCTGGAAGTCAGCCTCTGTGTTCCACCTTTCTGTGTCGGTAACACCGTCTCCGCCAAAGGCAATATCGACAGCGCCAACGTCGACAGCAGCTACGCCAGCGTCAATCAGCAAAGCGGCATCATCGCCGGTAGCGGCGGCTACGACCTGCATGTCAAAGGCAACACCGACCTGATCGGCGGCCTCATCGCCAGCAGCGCGGACTTGGAAAAAAACAGCCTCACCACCGGCACGCTGACAACTAAAAACGTTCAAAACAAGGCCGACTACAGTAGCGACACCAGTAGCATCAGCGCCAGTGTCAGCTTGGGAAAAAGCGTGCCCGACAGTATCGATCCCAACACCAATCAAGTGATTCCGGCCCACATCA
>NZ_JBRIIQ010000220.1:0-948 GCF_052976905.1 Glaciimonas sp. GG7
TCTCCGACTCAGTAGTTCTATGCCGAGTACCACGGACAAGCACGAATCGATCTTGCATTCATTTACATCAGGAAGATGGTTGAGGTGGTTGGTGTGCAGAACGCACGGGCTTGCTGCGGTACAAAAGCTTATAGCGTCACAATAACAACGAAGCAGCAATCGCCCACATCACCAGCGCAATGATGCCGTCAAGTACGCGCCACGCCAGCGGTTGGGCAAATACCGGTGCAGCAAAACGTGCACCGAATCCCAGCCCCAAAAACCACAAAAACGATGCCAGCATCGCGCCAGCGGCAAACAGAATACGTCCCGCGCCGATCTCTTGGCCGCCGACTGATCCAATTAAGACCACGGTATCGAGATAAGCGTGCGGATTGAGCAAGCTAAACGCCAGTGCACTGGCAATCACTGCTGCATGGCGTGGGGGGGTGGTCGATTTGCTGGCAGTGACCAATCCGCTCGGCCTCCACGCAGCCAGGGCTGAGCGGACGCCGTACCAGAACAAAAATGCTGCGCCTCCCCATTTGGCGAAGGTGAATAACGTCGGATTGGCAGCAATCAGCGTGCCAACGCCGGCGACCCCAAGCGCGATTAGCATGGCGTCGCATAGGCCGCAGATAAGGGCTGACGTAAGTACATACTGACGTTGCAAGCCTTGCCGTAAAACAAACGCATTTTGTGCGCCGATAGCGATGATCAAGCCGCCGCCTAGTCCCAGTCCTCTGATAAATGCTGCGCTTTCCATAGATTCTCCTTAACTTAATGGGTGAGCTTACTGCGCCGCAATATATAAGTACAATGAATGTATCTACTGATTAATAAGAAATTCTTATATTGAGGATGGCATGAAAAATATCGATTATCGCGGTCTGGCGGCGCTCAACGCGGTGGTGGCAGCTGGCAGTTTTGAGAAGGCGGCGTTGTCGCTGCACATTAGTCAGTCGGCCG
>NZ_JBRIIQ010000221.1:0-900 GCF_052976905.1 Glaciimonas sp. GG7
CTGTGTTACACATCCAGAATGCCATATTCGACGTCATCGACAGCGCGTCTTTTTGTGAGGAGACTAAGTTTGGGGTGTTTCGGATGTAATGGGTTGCGGTTGATGGTTTTCGGTTGTTGGTAATTGATGCGGTATGTGCTCCGTGGATGCTAGCCGGGGGCGGCCCGGCAGCCGGTTACTATTTTTTGCTTCGCCAAAAGAAAGTAACCAAAGAAAAGGCGACCGCAGATGCCGCTGCCCCTGTCGGGGTCCCCACATTTTCCTGCCGCCAGCCGGGTCTGATGACCAACTCACTGCGCTCAAACATGTCATCAGCCTGATCCGTCTGTCGGCAGGAAAATGTGGCAGCGTCAAATGACGGGGTAGGTCAACTGCCAGGTCAAAAGCAACTGCCACTTCAAAAGCAACGTCAACTGTGGCTGCGCCAGTGCTGGGGGCTTAGTCGTTGCAGGCTTGGGCGGCTTTGTTTAGTGCGGCTTTTCTGGCTTTTTTGAGTGTGGTGGTGTGGGTATTGATTGATTCTGCTTCTTGTAGGGCGTGTTCTGCCAGAAGTGTTGCGGTGTCGATGGTGAATGTTTTTAGAAGTTTGCAATCGGGAACGCTGAGGGCAAGCGCTGCGGTGTTGGTGTGATTGGGGTTGTTTCGGTAGGCCTCGCTGGCTTCGACGATGTCGAAAATCAGGGTGACGGCTTGAGAGAAAGCGGCGGTGCGTGCTGCTAAGTCGAGCATGAAAATAGATTGCTCGCAGTCGATTGCGTCGCTGAGGTTTTGATGGTGTTGGTTGGAGGAAGTGGCGTCTGAAGATTGTTCGGGAGCTTTGGTATTGGGCATCGTTCGATCCTTTAGTCTGCTGGGTTTAGCCAGTCCCGTCGGATAACGGGGTGGGCGACAAATGACGGG
>NZ_JBRIIQ010000222.1:0-900 GCF_052976905.1 Glaciimonas sp. GG7
GCGCCATGTCTTGCAACTGAAACCACGGCGTCGCCATTTTGATGCCGAGTGCCTTAACCTCATTTGAGCGCGCGACTGCCATTCCGTCGTTATTCGATAAGACAACGACCGGTTTTCCTTCCAGGCGGGGATTAAAAACCCGTTCGCAACTGACATAGAAATTGTTGACATCGACCAGCGCGAACAACTGGTTAGTCGGGCCGTCCATGATCAGACGGCAATTTTGCGCACGACAGCGGCGACGACGCCCCAGATTTGTAGATCGTCGTCTTCACTTACACGAATAATTTTGTAGGCAGGATTCTCGGGGCGCAATTCGACTACGCCGCGCCATCGGTAGAGACGCTTCAAGGTGAATTCATTGCTGATGACTGCAACTACGATATGACCGTGCTTGGGTTCGATAGAGCGATCGACCAGCACCCGGTCACCGTTAAGAATGCCCGCGCCGCTCATGCTATCGCCCTCGACAGTAAAGTAGAACGAGGCCGCTTTGTGTTTGACCAGATAGTCATTGAGATCGAGGCCGTCTTCGATATAGTCGGCGGCCGGGGATGGGAATCCGGCCGGGACTTTATTGAGGAACAGGGGGATAGAACAAACTATGGGCGCTTGGGCCACTGATAGTGGCACAGACGCCAAGTTTGCTGGAATACGTGGTTTGTTGCTACTTAGAATGTTCATGGCTTATCTTAAATACTGTATGTATATCCAGCATAGTAAGCCTTTCCAACCCGACTGAAATACCGATTTGCAGGATTACAACGTCCTGAAAATATATTTTTAATTGCTTCCTGGATTTCAAAATCATCGTCTCGGTTTGGTCTTTGGCAGCGTCATTCCTCAACTTTTTCCCGCATCCAACAAGATAGCTTTTCAGTCGCTTCCATATTGCTTACG
>NZ_JBRIIQ010000223.1:0-827 GCF_052976905.1 Glaciimonas sp. GG7
GCAACGCTTACGCGGCACGCAAACAGCGCAAAAAAATGCGCGGCAAACAAGGCCGTATCAAACGCCAAAAAGCTGCCATGTTCAGCAAACTACGCACAGCGGCCAACCTGAAGATCAGGCCGGACGCCAATCAACTATCGGTCGGATTTTTTGGAAGAGTGGCGCGGATTGCGCGGGTGCATCAGGAGGGATTGAGCGACCGGGTGTCGAAGAAAGGGCCGGAATATCAGTATCCAGCCCGGGGACTGCTAGGGTTTAGTGCGTTGGATCGGGAGCTGATTCGGGATGCGCTGTTGCGGTATTTAACGCAGGCCTGACCCGCGCTGGTATGTCACTTCAAGCCCAGTATTTTCAACTACAATTTGATATCACAATGTGCTATCATTTAACGCATGAAAGCAAAACACCAAAAAACGTTACAGGCTGTATTCACCAAACCAACCTTACCCGGCATTGTGTTTGCTGATATGGAAGCATTAATGATTGCGGTCGGTGGCGAAGTACGCGAAAGCGAGGGGTCACGCGTTGTGTTTGAATTAAACGGCAAGCGCCTTTATCCGCACCGTCCTCACCCCGGTAAAGAGGCGAAGCGTTATCAAGTTGAAGAACTCCGTGAGTTGCTTACTTCACAAGGAATTACACCATGAACAACACCATGATTTATACCGGCTATACCGCCCGTATTGAGTTCGATCCACGCGACAATATTTTTGTCGGGCGCGTTCTCGGCATCACTGACAGCATCAGCTTTCACGCCGAAACCGTGGCCGATTTGACATCGATTCGTGCTCGATGAACCGGGCGCTTAGAGAAGCTATCACCGACTG
>NZ_JBRIIQ010000224.1:0-826 GCF_052976905.1 Glaciimonas sp. GG7
CGTCATGCTTGAAAACTTCACCCCGTTGTGTTCCATGTAACTCAGCAAACTTTGCATGCCGACCGTGTAGCCGCGCGAAGCGCAAGGCCGCAACACGCCCATGCCGGAGATAAGGGCTAATTTACTGAGAGACGTTTTGAAACCTGTTCCATGCATGCTCATTAATGTGCATCGGTGTTTAAGCAGCGGCGACAAGCGCAATGACAATCGCTTCGGCGGGACAAGCGGCAGCGCCCTCTTTCGCGGCTTCTTCATATTCCGAGGCAACAAACTCACTGTCCACATAGACCAAGCCCTCAGCATCCAACTTGTAGACGTCCGGGCACAGCGCGGCGCATAAGCCGTAGCCGCAGCAGCGGCTGCGATCGGTGACGATGCGGAACTGCGGGGATATTGTTGCCGATGTCGCCTGACCGTCTGAATTCATATCAACTCCTGATGTGATTATGCATACCAGCTCTCGACAGTACGCTGATTACTAAAAAATCATGAACATAATTTAAATTTGTGTATTTTGTGTTGTACGCAATACCACACCACAAAAATTCGATGCAAATTATTTAAATATGCTCAGTAAATTGATATTCCGTGTGTGTTTGTTTTTCTATTGGGATCCATTATATGGATAAGTGTTCAACTATTTTTCAGTGGAGTCACCCGGCCATTGACCAAGACCGATATCGCAACAACAGCTTTGCTACAACAATTTCAGGAGACAGGCATGTCACAGGAAGCGGTAACAGATACAAACGATACAAAACGTACCGATACAGTTGTCTGGCAATCTGCTACGTATGCTCAAAGCGGCAGGTCAGGACGCACCAGA
>NZ_JBRIIQ010000225.1:0-814 GCF_052976905.1 Glaciimonas sp. GG7
CAGGAAAATTTGGCAGCGTCAAATGACGGGGTAGGTCAACTGCCAATTCAAAAGCCACTTCAACGGCCACTTCAAAAGCAACTGCAACTGTGGCTGCGCCTGCAAGGTCAAAAGCAACGGCCACTTCAAAAGCAACAGCAACTGTGGCTGCGCCTGCAAGGTCAAAAACAATTTCAAATCAGCCGTTTGAAATGGATAATTGATCACAGCATCTGCTGAACAAAAAACGTTTTAACGAGAAAAAAACCGAATAAAACTAGAATCATTAAAAACCATTATTTTCCAGTTGACCTCAGTTTTTTGTGGAGTTATTGTGTCAGCGGTTCCTCACAAAGGAACTCAGGTATGACAGCCTGCGATGTTTGAACCCGGACCGCGTCATGCGGTCTGGGCCCTAAGTTCGCCCTCTCTGGGCGGCGGTGCCGGGGAAGCCTTCGGGCTTGCTGGTTATTGGTTCAAACACCCAGTCTGTCAAACCCGTCATCCGCCGCCCACCCCGTTATCCAACGGGACCGGCAAAGCCCAGACTAAAGGATCGAACGATGCCCAATACCAAAGCTCCCGAACAATCTTCAGACGCCACTTCCCCTAACCAAAACCATCAAAAACTCAGCGACGCTATCGACTGTGAGCAGTCTATTTTCATGCTCGACTTCGCTACCCGCACCGCCGCATTTTCTCAAGCCTTTACTTTATTTATCAACATTATCGAAGCCAATGAGGCTTACCAATCCAATCCCAATCCTGCTAATACTGCCGCGCTAGCGCTCAGTGTTACCGATTGCGAGGTATTGAAAACATTCGCCATCGACAC
>NZ_JBRIIQ010000226.1:0-794 GCF_052976905.1 Glaciimonas sp. GG7
TTGCAACACACCATCGCCTTTCCCCGCGCCAATGCGCAGGAGCAGGAGGATTTACGTAGTTATAACGCTATGCTGCGAGGCGACGTTGCGCTGCTGGAGCAGCGGGTGGCGATTGCGCAACTTGACATCAGCAGAACCGATGTTGGTTTCGATGGCAATCGTTTGCGTGCGATTCGATTTAGCAGCACAGATTTTCCCAAAGCAAATTACTGGCAACGCTGGCTGGCGCAAAATAGCAACGCGCCCAAGCGGGACGAACTATGGGCGCTGGCAGAAATGAAGAAGAGCCAGTTGCCGGAGAAAACGGCGTTTTTAGAATTACTGGATTTTTATGTCCACGATTCGTTAGCCAGTTTTAGTTTTGCCGACTATTTAACGCATGAAGAAAAAGCCGAGGGGTTGTTGAAGATGGCAACCGAATATGACGCGACCGGCAAAGCCCCTATTACGCCGTATAAACAGCAGGTTTGGCAGAATTATCAGCAGGCCATCAAAACCGATCCGGCGCTCGCTAAAAGTGTACAAATTCGCATCAACACGGTAAAGCAAGCAAAGACAGCCCCCGGGTATCTCGCCGATGTAGCTAAGGCGAAAGAAAACGCCAATCAGCAAACGGTGTTTACGCCGCAGGAGCAAGCTGCACTGGCCCGACTTTTTCCGCTGCAAACGGATGCGCATACTAAGGAATTGACGCACGTTGCGGTTAAGACGCAGAGCACAACGCGGCGGGAGGGGAGCGGGTATTTGCGGCTGCGATATGTTTTTGAGTAGCTTGTTTGGCCGCTATAAAGTGC
>NZ_JBRIIQ010000227.1:0-707 GCF_052976905.1 Glaciimonas sp. GG7
TCAGTTTCGCCAATCGCATGCTCGCCTAATAGTGCTGTTGCTTCTACGGCGAACGCTTTTAATGCTGCGCAATCGGCAACGCTAAGCGCTAGTGCGTGGGCATTGGTGTTGCTGGGATTGGATCGGTAAGCTTCGTTGGTTTCCTGGAGGTTGAGGCAGACGGTGATGGCTTGAGAAAAAGCGGCACAGCGGGTGGCAAAGTCATGCAGGTAAATATATTGCTCGGTGTCAATGGCATCGCTGAGGTTTTGATGTTTAGCGTTGGTTGTATTGGGCATTATTCGATCCTTTAGCTCTGTTGATTCCCGTTTATAGACGGGGGTGGGCGACAAATGACAGTGGTGAAGAACTGGGAGAAAACCAAAACCAGCAAGCCCGAAGGCTTCACCGCCACTGTCGCCCATAGAGGGACGAACTTAGGGACCCTGGACCGCATTGCACGATCCAGGGGTTTTCTCAACAGGGCTTCACACCTGTATTCCTATGAGAGGAACGGATGACAAGATACTCGCGCAGAAAACAGAGGTCAACCGGTAAATGGCGGTTTTGAGCGATTACAGTTTTTATACGGTTTTTTAGCTGCCAAAACAATGAATGCTCGGCAGTACAGTAATCTGTGACTGAGTCAGGGCGGTTGATGTTGAAGTTGTTTTTGACCTTGCAGGCGCAGCCACAGTTGCCGTTGCTTTTGAAGTGGCCGTTGACCT
>NZ_JBRIIQ010000228.1:0-695 GCF_052976905.1 Glaciimonas sp. GG7
TCCGACTCAGTAGTTCTATGCCGAGTACCACGGACAAGCACGAATCGATCCCGAAACGTTTCTGCGGCGATGATATCGGTCGGTAATGCAAACTGTTTTGCCATGTTGCGAATGATCATCAATTGTTGATAATCCTTCTTTCCGAATACCGCCACGCGCGGTTGTACGCATGAAAACAGCTTCATTACCACCGTTGTGACCCCGGTAAAGAAACCGGGACGGAACTCACCTTCAAGCGTATTGCCCAGACCGTCAGGCGGTTGGATGCGGTATTCCTGCGGTTCCGGATAGAGGTCTTTTTCACTCGGCGCAAACAACACGTAGACGCCTTCTTTTTCCAGTTTGGCGACATCAGCATCAAATGTACGCGGATATTTGTCAAAGTCGTCGTTCGGGCCGAATTGTAGCCGGTTGACAAAAATCGATGCGACGACCGGATCGCCGTGGCGTTTAGCCAGGCGCATCAGCGAAAGATGGCCTTCATGCAAATTACCCATAGTTGGCACAAAAGCAGTGCGCAACTGGCCGCGCATCTGATCGCGTAATTCTTCGATAGAGGAAATGATTTTCATGGAAAAAGTCAGAGGTGAGTTGTAGAGATAGGACGTGTTGACATACAAAGTTTGTGAAGCACCCTTAGTCCATCGATTCGTGCTTGTCCGTGGTACTCGGCATAGAACTACTGAGTCGGAGAC
>NZ_JBRIIQ010000229.1:0-671 GCF_052976905.1 Glaciimonas sp. GG7
GTCTGCTGGGTTTAGCCAGTCCCGTCGGATAACGGGGTGGGCGACAAATGACGGGGTTGAGCGACTGGGAGTGAAACCAAAAACCAGCAAGCCCGAGGGCTTCCCTACCACTGTCGCCCAGAGAGGACGAACTTAGGTCCCAGACCGCAACGCGGTCCGGGGTTTCACTGAACAGGCGCTCAAGCCTGTGTTCCTATGAGAGGAACGGTGACACGATACCTCCGCCGAAGGGAGACGGTCAACCGGTAAATTGCTCTTTTTTGTGATTGCAGTTTTATGCCATTTTTAGTCCTTGAAGCGGCAAATGCTTTGTGGATATCGTGATCGGTCATTCAGTTCGAACGGCTGTTTTTGAAGTTGCTTTTGACCTTGCAGGCGCAGCCACAGTTGCAGTTGCTTTTGAAGTGGTAGTTGCTTTTGACCTTGCAGGCGCAGCCACAGTTGACGTTGCTTTTGACGTTGCCGTTGCTTTTGAAGTGGCACTTGACCTACCCCGTCATTGGCGCTGCCACATTTTCCTGCCGCCAGACGGATCAGGCTGATGACATGTTTGAGCCGAAGGCGAGTTGGTCATCAGACCCGGCTGGCGGTAGGAAAATGTGGGAACCCCGACAGGGGCAGCGGCATTTGCGGTCGCCTTTTCTTTGGTTACTTTCTTTTGGCGAAGCAAA
>NZ_JBRIIQ010000230.1:0-650 GCF_052976905.1 Glaciimonas sp. GG7
GCCGTGCCCCCGGCCACTTGCGTCGCCGCTTTTCCCACCACCAATCCCACTAACTGCGTGAGAGCATTCTTATCCTCAGTAGAGAGTCCCGCGATCTGCTCGATATCTTTCCCAAAGGTTTCCACCGCTAACTTAGCCGCTGCTGCACCCACCGCGCCGGTGGCAAATTCGCCGCCTATCACTTTGGTCATTAGTCCGCCGATCAAGCCGTGGACGAGGACTTTTGCGGGAGTATTTGCTTTGCTCTGATCAAGATAGTCACCGACCTTTTGATACAGGAGGGGTGCGGCTTGTTGGGCGATCTCGCTGGTGAGCTTGCCGATTTCTTGTTGCCGCTGTACTTCTTTGAGATCGAATATTTTACCGATCGCACCGTCAGCGCTGCTGGTGTCGCGGTTGACGCTGGCGATCATTTCGTCGGCTGTCTGACCTGTTTTTTGAAGCTGTCCTTCGTTGTCGGTGATGGTGATGCTGCCGTCGCTAATCGCGCTTTTGGTCACGCCGCTGGCGTTGCCGCTGATAGGTTTTTGGGTATTTCCGGCGAGGTTGCCGGTGAGGTTATTGAGCAGGTTTTGTGACAGGCCAGTGCCGCCTGTGATGTGGGCCGGAATCACTTGATTGGTGTTGGGATCGATACTGTCGGGCACGCT
>NZ_JBRIIQ010000231.1:0-643 GCF_052976905.1 Glaciimonas sp. GG7
CTCTGTTGAACTTCCCGTTGGTAAAACGGGGGTGGGCGACAAATGACGGAGTTGAACAACTGGACACCAAACTAAACCAGCAAGCCCGAAGGCTTCACCGCCACTGTCGCCCAGAGAGGACGAACTTAGGGCCCAAGCCGCATTGCACGGCCCGGGGTTTGGATGTACACAGGTGTTCAAGCCTGTATTCCTTTTTGAGGAACGTGGACACAATACCTTCCATGAAAACAGAGGTCAACCGCTAAATGGCGGTTTTTTTTGATTACAGTTTTTATACGGTTTTTTGGTCGCTGCAACGATTATTGCTCAGTGAAACTGTAATCAGTGACTGAGTCAGGGCGGTTGATGTTGAAGTTGTTTTTGACCTTGCAGGCGCAGCCACAGTTGCGGTTGCTTTTGACGTTGCAGTTGTTTTTGACCTTGCAGGCGCAGCCACAGTTGCGGTTGCTTTTGAAGTTGCAGTTGTTTTTGACCTTGCCGGCGCAGCCACAGTTGAAGTTGCTTTTGAAGTTGCAGTTGTTTTTGACCTTGCCGGCGCAGCCACAGTTGCCGTTGCTGTTGAAGTTGCAGTTGCTTTTGAAGTGGCATTTGACGTACCCCGTCATATGACGCTGCCAAATTTTCCTGCCGCCAGACGGATCAG
>NZ_JBRIIQ010000232.1:0-622 GCF_052976905.1 Glaciimonas sp. GG7
GTGGGGGTTGCGCTCGATCGGCAGCAACCGTTTACACACGCGATGGCAGCGGTTGCCAAAGAATTACGCCGCTGCTACCGGCATCAGCGCTTTCCTATTGCGGAGATTAACCGCGCGTACAACGTCATACAAAACGGCTATCACCAATTGTTCGATGTCTCGCTTTCCTTTGGCGTCTTTAATTTGGATTCCCCCATGGGGGAAGGGCGCGCCAGCGGCTTCCAACTAGACCATGGCTTTGAGCAAACGCCACTTGCCATCTCAGTGCAGGACTCCCATCGGGATCAGGATGTCTTAGTTGTGTTCGATTACAACCAGCGTCATTTCACGCGGGACGACATCGTCAGCATACAAAGCCGCATGGCGATATTGATGGAGGCGATCATTGATGGTGCCGATTGCATGATCGATCAACTGCCGTTGCTCACAGCAGCAGAACGTCATCAGATTGTGACCAGCTGGAACGCCACGCAAGTGATGTACCCAGAGCGTGAATATCTGCTGCATCAACTCATCGAGGCACAGGCCATAAAGACGCCACAGGCGGTGGCGGTGGAGCATGGCGCTGAACAACTGAGTTATGCCGAACTCAACGCCCAAGCCAATCAGTTAGCGCACTATC
>NZ_JBRIIQ010000233.1:0-569 GCF_052976905.1 Glaciimonas sp. GG7
AGTTAGTGGGATTGGTGGTGGGAAAAGCGGCGACGCAAGTGGCCGGGGGCACGGCAACCGATGGTAATGCGGCAGGGGTGAATGCCAAGCTGGCGACGGAGTTTAACTATCTGAAGCATAGACAGCTCGACGATTTCAAAGACAAATACGCACAATGCACAACGCCCGAATGTAAGAGCGGTGTGCTGGCTGATATGAAAAATCTGTCGGACAAGCAAGACGCGCTGCTCAGCCAATGCACCACCACAGAAGCCTGCAAAGGACTGACCTCGGACGCGGTATCGCCAACCGAACAAAACGGCTTTATGGGGATGTTCAGCACGGATCAGAAAGACATTTTCAATTTCTGTCCACCGGGGGACAGCGCCTGTATGGGGACGCTGCAATATATTTCGGCACGGACTAATCAAGCTTTGATGGTCAGTATTGCTCCGGAATTTTACGCGGCGATTAACTGGCAGACAGCGACGATGGAAAGCGCCACGCAGGAGTTGCAGCAGAGGTTTGGGTTGTCGGCACAAGCTGCTGGGGTGATTGCGATTAGTATGGTGTCGGGTGTGCAGGGGGCG
>NZ_JBRIIQ010000234.1:0-557 GCF_052976905.1 Glaciimonas sp. GG7
ATTGAAATAAAAAATGGCATCGCTAAGATACAGAATATTCTGTACCGCGTGCGGTCGGAATGATTAGCCCAACTGTGCATGTGCGCAGTTGGGTTGCTGCGTTTAATTAACCAATATAGAGGTAATTAATATGATGATGCAAAAAATGGAAGTTATCGGAAATTCAGAGTTGGATATTATTTCTGGTGGAAGTTGGGTTGATGACACGCTTAACGGAGTCAATCAACAGGTCGCTGCAATTGGATTATCCGTTGGTAGTGCCGTTGGTATCGGATTAGGCGGTGTCACCAATGGAGTCGGTACAGTGTTAGGAGATGTCGGCGGTTTAGTTGGCTCCCTTGTCCCGTAACTACTGCTACTACTTGATAAACTTAATCGCACGCACCCGTTTTAACTTCTGAGTCGGACATGTTCCGCAACCAGCAGAAAAACGCAGGCGGCACAGAGCTGAAAATGCATTAGTCAACAGTCCTCAATGCGATTAAATCCGCCGTTCCAAAATGAAAAAAAAAAAAAAAAAAAAAAAAAAAAAAAAAAAAAAAAAAAAAAAAAAAAAA
>NZ_JBRIIQ010000235.1:0-535 GCF_052976905.1 Glaciimonas sp. GG7
CTGATCCGTCTGGCGGCAGGAAAATTTGGCGTCGTTACATGACGGGGTAGGTCAAGTGCCACTTCAAAAGCAACGGCAACTTCAAAAGCAACTGCAACGTCAAAGGTGGCTGCGCCTGCAAGGTCAAAGACAACTTCACAACAGCCGTTTGCAATGGAGAATTGATCACTGTATCGACTGAACAAAAAACGTTTTAACGAGAAAAAAACCGAAGAAAACTAGATTCATTAAAAACCGTTATTTTCCAGTTGACCTCAGTTTTTTGTAGAGTTATTGTGTCACCGGTTTCTCACAAAGGAACTCAGGTTTGAACGCCTGCTATGTAAGCACCCGGACCGCGTCATGCGGTCTGGGCCCTAAGTTCGCCCTCTCTGGGCGGCGGTGCCGGAGAAGCCTTCGGGCTTGCTGGTTATTGGTGCATACATCCAGTCGTTCAACTCCGTCATCTGCCGCCCACCCCGTTATCCAACGGGACCGGCAAAACCCAGACTAAAGGATCGAACGATGCCCAATACCAAAGCTCCCGAACAATCTT
>NZ_JBRIIQ010000236.1:0-512 GCF_052976905.1 Glaciimonas sp. GG7
TACGCTCAAACATGTCATCAGCCTGATCCGTCTGGCGGCAGGAAAATTTGGCAGCGTCAAATGACGGGGTAGGTCAACTGCCACTTCAAAAGCAACGGCAACGTCAAAAGCAACGTCAACTGTGGCTGCGCCTGCAAATTCAAAAGCAACGTCAACATCAACATCAGTTGGCCTGACTCAGTTACTGATTGTGGTTTTACCTAGTATTAAATGATTCAACGCTTAAAAATCCGTATAAAAATTGGAATCACAAAAACCCGTCATTTACCGGTTGACCTCTGCGCTTAAGCGGAGGTATTGTGTCAGCGGTTTCTCTCATAGGAACTCAGGTTTGACAGCTTGTTGAAGTGTTTTGCACAGACTGCGCGATGCAGTCTGTGCCATTTGTTCGTCCTCTCTGGGCGACAGTGGCGGGGAAGCCTTCGGGCTTGCTGGTCATGCAACACTTCCCAGTCTGTCAACTCCGTCATTTGTCGCCCACCCCCGTTTTACCAACGGGAAGTTCAACAGAG
>NZ_JBRIIQ010000237.1:0-484 GCF_052976905.1 Glaciimonas sp. GG7
GGCTGAAAAATGTGGCGTCGTTACATGACGGGGTAGGTCAACTGCCACTTCAAAAACAACGGCAACTGCCACTTCAAAAGCAACGGCAACTGCCACTTCAAAAGCAACGGCAACTGCCACTTCAAAAGCAACGGCAACTGTGGCTGCGCCAGTGCTGCGGGCTTAGTCGTTGCAGGCTTGGGCGGCTTCGTTTAGTGCGGCTTTTCTGGCTTTTCGCAGGGTTTGGATCTGGGTATTGACCCATTCTGTTTCGCCAATTGCATGCTCGCCTAGTAGTGCCGTTGCTTCTACGGCGAAAGCTTTTAATGCTGCGCAATCGGCAACACTGAGCGCTAGCGCGGCAGCATTAGCAGGGTTGGGGTTGGATCGGTAAGTTTCGTTGGATTCCTGGAGGTTGAGGCAAATGATGATGGCTTGAGAAAAAGCGGCGCAGCGGGTGGCAAAGTCATGCAGGTAAAGAGATTGCTCGATGTCAATGGCATCG
>NZ_JBRIIQ010000238.1:0-481 GCF_052976905.1 Glaciimonas sp. GG7
AAGATTGTTCGGGAGCTTTGGTATTGGGCATCGTTCGATCCTTTAGTCTGGGTTTAGCCGGTCCCGTTGGATAACGGGGTGGGCGGCAAATGACAGGGTTGAGCGACTGGTGCATATACCAAAACCAGCAAGCCCGAAGGCTTCCCCGGCATCGCCGCCCAGAGAGGACGAACGAAAAGCCCAGACCGCATGACACGGTCCGGGTATATGCATCCAGGCGCTCAAGCCTGCGTTCCTGTGAGAGGAACGATTGACACAATACTCGCGCTGAAAACGGAGGTCAACCGGTAAATGGCAGGTTTTAGTGGTTACCGTTTTCATTCGGTTTTCGGGGCTTTGTAACAGTTAATGCTCGGTAAAACTAAATCACTAACTAAATTAAAACCACTGATGTTGAAGTTGCAGTTGCAGTTGCTTTTGACCTTACAGGCGCAGCCACAGTTGACGTTGCTTTTGACGTTGCCGTTGCTTTTGAAGTGGC
>NZ_JBRIIQ010000239.1:0-282 GCF_052976905.1 Glaciimonas sp. GG7
CTGGTTTCCCGCTATTTTGGCTTGCGCGATTATGGTCGGTTGTTTGGACTGCATCAGGTTGCGGTGACGGCTGCTAGGAGTGCGCCGTTGGGGGGGGAGTTTGTTGTTGGTGCAGGATTGAGGACTGGGGCTATGTCGACAAGAAATAGCCCATGTTGTAACAGTTGATGTAGATCAGATCACACCAACCAGCAATAACAACGCTTTATGTATGGACTTCATTCTGCTGTCATCAAGATAACCATCGATTCGTGCTCGATGAACCGGGCGCTTAGAGAAGCT
>NZ_JBRIIQ010000240.1:0-418 GCF_052976905.1 Glaciimonas sp. GG7
TCGCAGTTCCGCCCGTCAAGGTCGCGGAAGTCGGCGTGACGACTATGGTCGGTGCGGCGATCACCAAAGAATACGGCTTAGTAGTACTGAAGTTATGCGCATCCCGCGCCGTGACAGCAATGCTGCTGGATGTCCCGACTGCCGTCGGGGTGCCGCTCAGCGCACCGCTTGATGAATCCAACGTCAGTCCGGCTGGGAGGCCTGTAGCCGTATAAGTGTAGGACGCTGTACCACCAGAGGCCCCGAAGTTATTGGTATACGCCACATTCGCAGTTCCGCCCGTCAAGGTCGCGGAAGTCGGCGTGACGACTATGGTCGGTGCTGCTGCAATCACCAAAGAATACGTCTTAGTAGTGCTGAAGTTATGGGCATCCTGCGCCGTGACAGCAATATTGTTGGATGTCCCGACTGCCGTCGG
>NZ_JBRIIQ010000241.1:0-409 GCF_052976905.1 Glaciimonas sp. GG7
GCGGGCGAGTTGCACATTGGCGGGGTGCAGGTGGCGCGTGGGTATTTGAATCAGCCGGAACTGACGGAGCAACGCTTTGTACC
This sequence comes from Glaciimonas sp. GG7, assembly GCF_052976905.1. Lineage (NCBI taxonomy): Bacteria > Pseudomonadati > Pseudomonadota > Betaproteobacteria > Burkholderiales > Oxalobacteraceae > Glaciimonas > Glaciimonas sp. GG7. Next base: position 84 of record NZ_JBRIIQ010000241.1, read on the forward strand.
TGACCCGTTCTCTTCACAGCCCGGCGCACGGTTATACAAAACGGGCGACTTGGCACGCTGGCAATCGGACGGCAATCTGGTGTATCTGGGCCGCAATGACTTTCAGGTCAAGATACGCGGTTTCCGCATTGAGTTGGCGGAGATTGAAACGCAACTGGCAGCACATCCTGCGATCCGTGAGGCGGTCGTGATGGCGCGGGAAGACAGTCCCGGCGACCAACGGTTAGTGGCGTATATCGTTATCAATACAGAGATCGATGCCGCAACCCTGCGTACGCATTTGAGTGTAAATCTGCCCGATTACATGGTGCCAGCGGCGTATGTCA
>NZ_JBRIIQ010000242.1:0-380 GCF_052976905.1 Glaciimonas sp. GG7
TTTCCGACACCAAGAAAGGCAAGTTCTATTCTTTGCCTGCACTTGAAAAAAAACTTGATCCGTCTGTCGGCAGGGAAATTTGGCAGCGTCAAATGACGGGGTAGGTCAAGTGCCACGTCAAAAGCAACGGCAACGTCAAGAACAACTGCAACGGTGGCTGCGCCTGCAAGGTCAAAAGCAACGTCAACTGTGGCTGCGCCTGCAATTCAAAAGCAACGTCAAAGGTGGCTGCGCCTGCAATTCAAAAACAACGTCAAAAGTGGCTCCGCCTGGACTTCAAAAACAACGACAACATCAACCGCTTCTTAGCTTATTCAGAGAGGATCCCCATCATCAACAAGGCTGCTGTTTTTGACGTTGACCTACCCCGTCATATGATG
>NZ_JBRIIQ010000243.1:0-378 GCF_052976905.1 Glaciimonas sp. GG7
CTCCGACTCAGTAGTTCTATGCCGAGTACCACGGACAAGCACGAATCGATTTTATTTTTACTAATTTGCGTAGTGGGGATGGGGTTGAGAAGGTGGTGGCGTTTATTCGTACGCAGGGGTTGATGGAGCAGAGTTGAGAAGGGCTTTTTCGGGCGTCTGTAATTGATATGGGTTGTGCTTCGTGGGGGCTTGTCTGGGTAGGTCAACTGCAACTGCAACTGCAACTGCAACTGGCAACTGCAACGTTAAGCTGGTAATTGACACTGTATGTGCTTCGTTGATGCTAGCCGGGAGTGGCCCGGCGGCCAGTCACTTTTTTTGCTTGTCCCGTCCTAAAATAGGTTTACAAATTTAGCCTTTTTTCTTTGTAGAGATTTT
>NZ_JBRIIQ010000244.1:0-375 GCF_052976905.1 Glaciimonas sp. GG7
CGCTAGCGCTCAGTGTTACCGATTGCGAGGTATTGAAAACATTCGCCATCGACACCGCCACCCTATTGGGCGAGCATGCCATCAGCGAAGCCGAATGGCTCAATAGCCATACCCGCACGCTAAGAAAAGCCAGAAAAGCCGCACTAGAAGAAGCCGCCCAAGCCTGCAACGAATAAGCCCGCAGCACTGGCGCAGCCACAGTTGCAGTTGCTTTTGACGTTGCCGTTGCTTTTGAAGTGGCAGTTGACCTACCCCGTCATTTGACGCTGCCAAATTTTCCTGCCGCCAGACGGATCAGGCTGATGACATGTTTGAGCGCAGCGAGTTGGTCATCAGACCCGGCTGGCGGCAGGAAAATTTGGGAACCGCGAAGCG
>NZ_JBRIIQ010000245.1:0-372 GCF_052976905.1 Glaciimonas sp. GG7
GGCAGCATCATATGACGGGGTAGGTCAACGTCAAAAGCAGCAGCCTTTTTGATGAGGGGTTTCTTCTCTGAATAAGCTACGAAGTTGTTGATGTTGCAGTTGTTTTTGAAGTGCAGGCGTAGCCACAGTTGAAGTTGAAGTTGAAGTTGTTTTTGATCTTGCAGGCGCAGCCACCTTTGACGTTGCTTTTGACCTTGCAGGCGCAGCCACTTTTGACGTTGCTTTTGACCTTGCAGGCGCAGCCACCTTTGACGTTGAAGTTGCTTTTGAAGTTGCCGTTGCTTTTGAATTGGTAGTTGACCTACCCCGTCATTTGACGCTGCCACATTTTCCTGCCGCCAGACGGATCAGGCTGATGACATGTTTGAGCGA
>NZ_JBRIIQ010000246.1:0-364 GCF_052976905.1 Glaciimonas sp. GG7
AGTAGCGTAGCGTATCGAAGGATTGCATGCGCCAGCGCAGACTTCGATACGCCCTTTGGGCTACTCAGTTCGAACGGTTAGATTGGTTTTAACGTTGCGTGTTTTATTCCGCGCAGGCTTGCGCAGCTTCATCCAGAGCAGCTTTTCTGGCTTTTCGCAGTGTCGTGATGTGGTTATTGATTGATTCGGCTTCTTGTAATGCTTGTTCGGCATGCAGTGCTGCTGTGTCAATGGTGAATGTTTTTAATATTTCACAATCGGCAGTGCTGAGCGCAAGTGCTGTGGCGTTAGCCGGATTAGGGTTGGATCGATAAGCCTCACTGGCTTCGATGATGTTGAGAAAAAGGGTGATGGCTTGAGAGAA
>NZ_JBRIIQ010000247.1:0-354 GCF_052976905.1 Glaciimonas sp. GG7
CTCCGACTCAGTAGTTCTATGCCGAGTACCACGGACAAGCACGAATCGATGTTGCCAGCGGTTTGTCTGGTCCTGCTCGACAGGCGGTGGGAGGATTACGCGATTTTGTCTTGGGCGTGGTGCTCATGGATGGCAAGGGCGATGTCTTGCGCTTTGGCGGACAAGTGATGAAGAACGTTGCCGGTTATGACGTTTCGCGCTTGCTGACTGGGTCGCTGGGGACGCTGGGATTGTTGATGGAAGTATCGGTCAAGGTTTTGCCGCGACCGATTGCTGTTAGCACGCGGCGCTTTGCGGTGGCTGAGGCCGAAGCTTTACGCTGGCTCAATGAATGGGGCGGACAGCCGTTGCCGA
>NZ_JBRIIQ010000248.1:0-348 GCF_052976905.1 Glaciimonas sp. GG7
TCAGTTTCGCCAATCGCATGCTCGCCTAATAGTGCTGTTGCTTCTACGGCGAACGTTTTCAATGCAGCGCACTCGGCAACGCTGAGCGCTAGCGCGGCAGTATTAGCAGAGTTAGGGTTGGATCGGAAAGCTTCGTTGGCTTCGTTGAGGTTCAGGCAAATAGTGATGGCTTGAGAAAAGACAGCAGTGCGGGTGGCAAAGTCATGCAGGTAAAGATACTGTTCAGTGTCGATAGCATCGCTGAGTTTTTGATGTTTAGCATTGGTTGTATTAGACATTATTCGATCCTTTAGCTCTGTTGAACTTCCCGTTGGTAAAACGGGGGTGGGCGACAAATGACGGAGTTGA
>NZ_JBRIIQ010000249.1:0-335 GCF_052976905.1 Glaciimonas sp. GG7
CCGTATTTCGCCCTCCACCCGCGCATTGTCGGAAATCTCCAGCATTGCCATCGATCCCTCCTCTGCGACAACATTTCCCTTGATGTGGCCGTCAATACGCAGACCGCCCTTGAAATGTACATCGCCTTGAATTGTTGTCGATGCACCGATCAGACTCTCGATGGCATTTTTTACTTTGCGGTTGAACATATAAGACCTCTTCCTCTCATACCGGGTTACTTTGATTTTTTACTATTCATGGCAGCACAGGTACGTGCATCAAACCGGTCGTCTCATCTAAACCGAACATCAAATTCATACATTGAACGGCCTGCCCGGATGCACCCTTGACCAAA
>NZ_JBRIIQ010000250.1:0-291 GCF_052976905.1 Glaciimonas sp. GG7
TCTACCAACCGTTCGTCCTGAGTAGCGTAGCGTATCGAAGGATTGCATGCGCCAGCGCAGACTTCGATACGCCCTCTGGGCTACTCAGTTCGAACGGTTGTTTTTAGCTGTGACGAAAAAGCGGAAAGTGCTGTCAACGTTGACGTTCTACGTCTTATTCGTTGCAGGCTTGTGCGGCTTCGTTGAGCGCAGATTTTCTGGCTTTTCGTAGCGTCTGGATCTGGGTATTGACCCATTCAGTTTCGCCAATCGCATGCTCGCCTAATAGTGCTGTTGCTTCTACGGCGAACG
>NZ_JBRIIQ010000251.1:0-287 GCF_052976905.1 Glaciimonas sp. GG7
ATGGGCAGTCGATGATAGCTTCTCTAAGCGCCCGGTTCATCGAGCACGAATCGATTTGATTACACCGCAATCGTTTATAGAGGCGCTGGCATTGATCGCCGTGTGCCTGTCAGTGGGCACCATGATCTCCAACTTGCTTAGCGGCACGGCGTTTGAATTACCAACCTTTGTCACCGTCTTGTTTGTCGGCGTCGTGCTCAGCAACGGTCTGTCGTTAGTGTTCGGATACAAAATATTCGAACGCGCCATTCTGGTCATCGGCAATGTCAGCCTGTCCTTATTCCTGG
>NZ_JBRIIQ010000252.1:0-278 GCF_052976905.1 Glaciimonas sp. GG7
GGCTGAAAAATGTGGCGTCGTTACATGACGGGGTAGGTCAACTGCCACTTCAAAAGCAACTGCAACGTCAAAAGCAACGTCAACTGTGGCTGCGCCTGCAACTTCAAAAACAACGTCAAAGGTGGCTGCGCCTGCAAGGTCAAAAGCAACGTCAACTGTGGCTGCGCCTGCAAGATCAAAAACAACTTCAACTGTGGCTGCGCCTGCAAGATCAAAAACAACTTCAACTGTGGCTGCGCCTGCAAGGTCAAAAACAACTTCAACTGTGGCTGCGCCTG
>NZ_JBRIIQ010000253.1:0-276 GCF_052976905.1 Glaciimonas sp. GG7
TTTGTATAACACCGCCGCGGTCATTGACGCAGACGGAAAATATTTAGGAAAATACCGCAAAAATCATATTCCACAAACTGGCGGATTTTGGGAGAAATTTTTCTTTAAACCAGGAAATTTAGGTTATCCCGTTTTTCAAACTAAATATGCTAAAATTGGTGTTTACATTTGCTACGACCGTCATTTTCCCGAAGGCGCAAGAGCATTGGGTTTAAACGGCGCCGAAATCGTTTACAATCCTTCCGCAACAACAGTTGGTCAATCTCAAAATTTATG
>NZ_JBRIIQ010000254.1:0-272 GCF_052976905.1 Glaciimonas sp. GG7
GCTGTTTCACTCGCTGTCATTTTTTATACCTCTTCACTAAAAAGTTGGAAGAAATTCTATACCATCTTCCCAGCTTTACTGCTATGTTATATGATTCCAGCAATTTTAAATACAACAAATATTATCTCTAGCGAAACGAAGGAATATGAGGCTCTTTATTACGTTGCAACCCGTTATCTTTTACCTGCATCATTACTTTTGCTATGTCTGGGAATTGATTTAAAAGGTCTAATAAATCTGGGTTGGAAACCAATCATCATGTTTCTTGTAGG
>NZ_JBRIIQ010000255.1:0-257 GCF_052976905.1 Glaciimonas sp. GG7
AATTCAAAAACAACTACCACGTCAAAAGCAACCGCAACTGTGGCTGCGCCTGCAAATTCAAAAACAACTACCACGTCAAAAGCAACCGCAACTGTGGCTGCGCCTGCAAGGTCAACAACCGCAGCCTTGGTGATTGTCCGGTTCTCGTCATTTGAAAATTACGCAAAGTACGATGTTGAGGTCGAGATTTTTTTCTGCAATTTCTACCAACCGTTCGTCCTGAGTAGCGTAGCGTATCGAAGGATTGCATGCGCCAG
>NZ_JBRIIQ010000256.1:0-256 GCF_052976905.1 Glaciimonas sp. GG7
CTTTTGGTTTGCGTAGCGCGATCTCGGTAATGGTCGTGTCGCCGCGTTGGATAGGTTCGTCCAGGGTGATGGTGACGACGTCGTTGGTAACGGTGTTGGTATTGTTTGCGGTTGTCATGTTGTGGCCTTTTTTGGGTTGGTGGACTAGTTTCATATTGATGATCGTTGGGCGATTACAAACCGATAGCTTTACGCAGGCTATCGTTGATGCTGACACCGCTAACCTTCTCGATACCGTTCATGAAGTCGAGTTCGA
>NZ_JBRIIQ010000257.1:0-248 GCF_052976905.1 Glaciimonas sp. GG7
CAACTCGCTGCGCTCAAACATGTCATCAGCCTGATCCGTCTGGCGGCAGGAAAATGTGGCGTCGTTACATGACGGGGCAGGTCAAGTGCCACTTCAAAAGCAACGGCAACTTCAAAAGCAACGGCAACGTCAAAGGTGGCTGCGCCTGCAAGGTCAAAAGCAACTGCAACGTCAACTGTGGCTGCGCCTGCAAGGTCAAAAGCAACTGCCACGTCAACTGTGGCTGCGCCTGCAAGGTCAAAAGCAAC
>NZ_JBRIIQ010000258.1:0-240 GCF_052976905.1 Glaciimonas sp. GG7
CGGCTGCCGGGCCGCCCCCGGCAAGCATCAACGGAGCGCATACCGTATAAATAAAACCAACGAACCCACTAACCAGACCTCTGCAACATATAAGTCTGATACTCCAACACCTCCAACTTCCGATCCAACATATAAATACTCCCCATCACCACAATCAACAACGCAACCGCAAACCCATATCCATAATAAGCAGGCCCCAACGCCAGCGTCCACCAGCTCAGCACACTGTTGAGCACCACA
>NZ_JBRIIQ010000259.1:0-231 GCF_052976905.1 Glaciimonas sp. GG7
CTGTGGCTGCGCCTGCAAGGTCAAAAGCAACGTCAACTGTGGCTGCGCCTGCAAGGTCAAAAACAACTTCAACTGTGGCTGCGCCTGCAAGGTCAAAAGCAACGTCAACTGTGGCTGCGCCTGCAAGGTCAAAAACAACTTCAACTGTGGCTGCGCCTGCAAGGTCAAAAGCAACGTCAACTGTGGCTGCGCCTGCAAGGTCAAAAACAACTTCAACTGTGGCTGCGCCTG
>NZ_JBRIIQ010000260.1:0-230 GCF_052976905.1 Glaciimonas sp. GG7
AAAATGTGGCAGCGTCAAATGACGGGGTAGGTCAACTGCCAATTCAAAAGCAACTGCAACTTCAAAAACAACGGCAACTTCAAAAACAACGGCAACTGTGGCTGCGCCTGCAACTTCAAAAGCAACTTCAAAAGCAACTGCAACTGCAACTGCAACTTCAAAAACAACGGCAACTGCCAGCGCAGACTTCGATACGCCCTCTGGGCTACTCAGTTCGAACGGTTGTTTTT
>NZ_JBRIIQ010000261.1:0-221 GCF_052976905.1 Glaciimonas sp. GG7
GCCGGCGCAGCCACAGTTGGTGTTGCCTTTGACCTTGCCGGCGCAGCCACAGTTGACGTTGCTTTTGACGTTGCCGGCGCAGCCACAGTTGACGTTGCTTTTGACGTTGCAGTTGTAGTTGCTTTTGAAGTGGCAGTTGACGTACCCCGTCATGTAACGATGCCATATTTTTCAGCCGCCAGACGGATCAGGCTGATGACATGTTTGAGCCGAAGGCGAGT
>NZ_JBRIIQ010000262.1:0-220 GCF_052976905.1 Glaciimonas sp. GG7
TCTCGTTCGAGTACGCACGCCAACTCGGTGCGTGCAAGTCCAGCACCGGCACGTCCGGTTCTATCGTTGCCCTTACCTGCTCCCAGCCGCCAGCAATCTCGGCTTGCATTACCACTCCACTTAGGACCACACGGGGGGCGCTGTCGCTTAACATATGCGCCAGCCGCTCGGCGGGATACGCCGGATCCAGCGGCACATACCCGGCACCGGATTTTAATAT
>NZ_JBRIIQ010000263.1:0-219 GCF_052976905.1 Glaciimonas sp. GG7
AGCCAGGTGCGACGGTGACGGACGAGACAGAACCGGATGGCATCTCCAATGGTATAGAGCCAGGTGCGGCGGTGACGGACGAGACAGACGCGGAATGCATCCCTAATGATATGGAGCCAGGGGCGGCGATGACGGACGGGTTTGCAGATGCGTACTGGGAAATAGATCGATTCGTGCTCGATGAACCGGGCGCCTAGAGAAGCTATCACCGACTGCCCA
>NZ_JBRIIQ010000264.1:0-218 GCF_052976905.1 Glaciimonas sp. GG7
TGCCCGATTACATGGTGCCAGCGGCGTATGTCACGCTGGCAGCATTGCCGCTGACACCGAACGGCAAGCTCGACCGCAAGGCCCTGCCAGCCCCGGACGGCGCTGCTTACGCTGTCAGCGGCTATGTTACCCCGGAGGGGGAAACGGAAATTATCTTAGCCAGAATCTGGTCCGAACTATTGCAGATCGAACGCATTGGTCGTCACGACAATTTCTTC
>NZ_JBRIIQ010000265.1:0-215 GCF_052976905.1 Glaciimonas sp. GG7
CCTGCCGCCAGCCGGGTCTGATGACCAACTCGCTGCGCTCAAACATGTCATCAGCCTGATCCGTCTGGCGGCAGGAAAATGTGGCGTCGTTACATGACGGGGTAGGTCAACTGCCACGTCAAAAGCAACGGCAACTTCAAAAGCAACTGCAACGTCAAAGGTGGCTGCGCCTGCAAGGTCAACAACCGCAGCCTTTGTGATTGTCCGGTTCTCGT
>NZ_JBRIIQ010000266.1:0-213 GCF_052976905.1 Glaciimonas sp. GG7
GTCAATGGGGTTTTGCTCACGGCCTTCGATACCATCATTGTGCTGGGACTCAAGGGGCGTGGCTTTCGTCAGGTCGAGGCGATTATTTTAGGGCTGATTATCACGATTGGCCTGTGTCTTTTTGCTGAACTGTTATTTGTTGAGCCTGACTGGCGTGCTGTTGCTGCCGGTGCACTGCCTTCGCTTAAGGCGCTGTCCGGGCAGGAGCCGTTG
>NZ_JBRIIQ010000267.1:0-211 GCF_052976905.1 Glaciimonas sp. GG7
AAACCCAGACTAAAGGATCGAACGATGCCCAATACCAAAGCTCCCGAACAATCTTCAAACTCTACTTCTTCCAACCCAAATCATCAAAAACTCAGCGATGCAATCGACTGCGAGCAAACCATTTTCATGCTCGACTTAGCCGCACGCACTACCGCGTTCTCTCAAGCCATCACCCTTTTTCTCAACATCATCGAAGCCAGTGAGGCTTATC
>NZ_JBRIIQ010000268.1:0-209 GCF_052976905.1 Glaciimonas sp. GG7
CAGATAGTGCGCTAACTGATTGGCTTGGGCGTTGAGTTCGGCATAACTCAGTTGTTCTGCGCCAGACGCCACCGCCACCGCGTACGGCGTCCTTATGGCCTGCGCTTCAAACAGATGATGCAGCAGATATTCACGCTTCGAGTACCTCACTTGCGTCGTGTTCCAGCTGGTCACAAGCTGATGCCGCTCCATTGCTGGCAGCACATCAA
>NZ_JBRIIQ010000269.1:0-209 GCF_052976905.1 Glaciimonas sp. GG7
GCATTTCATCATCCATGTGCGTTGCGATCTGACGATAGAGTACCGAAAACTGTTTTTCAGTAATCCTGGTGCGTGGCGCTTTTATCGTCTCAGGGGAAATGTCGGCATCATGCAGAAATGTTTGCCGTGCGCAGGCGTCGAGCCCGGTTGCGTCCAGAAATGCCGAAACAAAATTCGACGAGAAGGTCAGCGCTCTGATGCGCGGTTTT
>NZ_JBRIIQ010000270.1:0-208 GCF_052976905.1 Glaciimonas sp. GG7
TCATTTACGATGCTGTCGACGAGATCAAGGCCGCGATGTCAGGCATGTTGTCACCAGAGAAGCGCGAGCAGTCACTGGGTCTGGTAGAAATTCGCCAGGTTCTGTTGGTCAGTAAAGTCGGCGCAATTGCCGGTTGTTACGTACTCGAGGGCTCAGTCAAGCGCGGTGCATCGGTACGATTGCTGCGTGACAGTGTGGTCTTGTGGAC